>NZ_CFKYFN010000070.1:0-48832 GCF_985060555.1 Odoribacter sp.
ACAGAAAAATGACAATAAAAATGACATATGAAGTGATTATACTGGGGCATCTTCATATGCCATTGTATTTTATAGGGACATTTACTGAATATCCCTAAATGAAGGGGCTGTTCAAAGTCGGATAGCCCCTTTCGCTATAGTTTATTTCGGTAAAAAGTCACAATCCTTTTAACTGTGCTTCGATTGCGGCAATTTTAACCTCTGCATCGGCTTGTTTTTTACGTTCATTGGCTACTACCTGTTCGGGAGCACCGTTGACGAATTTTTCATTACTGAGTTTTTTCATCACTGAAGTCAGAAAACCACGGGTATAGTTTAATTCTTCTTCCAGTTTGGCTTTTACTTCGGCTGTGTTTACTTCACCTTGTGCCGGAATAAAATATTCGACGGTATCGACGATAAAACTCCAGGCTCCTTTGACCGGTTCGTTAACCAATCCGATCTGACCGATATTTCCCATTTTACGGATGATACTATCGAAGGAAGCCGGATAACGTTCGTTCTTTTTTACCTTCAGCTCCAGGACATCTTTGAAAGCGATATTATTTTGTTTCCGGATATTTCTTATACCTACGATGATATTTTTTACCGCTTCAAAGCGTAACAGATAACTCTCGTCATAACTTGTCGCCTTCGGGAGTCGTGAAATCATGATACTTTCACCGTCTTGCCGTTCGCGTAAGGTTTGCCAGATCTCTTCTGTTATAAATGGCATAAACGGATGCAGTAATTGCAACAGTTGCTCGAAGACATTCAGCGTCTCCTCATACGTTTTCCGATCGATAGGCTGGCCGTACGCTGGTTTGATCATTTCCAGTAACCAGGATGAAAATTCGTCCCGGAACGTGGTGTATACCGTCATCAGTGCTTCGGAGATCCGGTATTGGTCGAATTGGGTATTCAACGTTTCGTTTACTTTTCCCAACAAGTGGTTGAACCATTCCAACGCCAAACGGGAATGGGCCGGTTGGTCGATGGAGGCTACCTCCCAGGATTTTACCAACTTGAACGCATTCCACATCTTGGTAGTGAAATTACGGCCTTGTTCGGGCAGACTTTCATCGAACAGTAAATCACCTCCTGCCGGAGCACATAATAACATCCCTACCCGTACCCCATCTGCTCCGTATTTGTCGATCAAATCCAACGGATCAGGAGAATTTCCCAGGGATTTAGACATCTTACGGCCTAATTTATCCCGTACGATACCGGTGAAATATACATTTTTGAACGGCATTTTCCCTTCGTATTCATAACCGGCCATGATCATACGAGCCACCCAGAAGAAAATGATGTCCGGGCCGGTCACCAGATCGTTCGTGGGATAGTAATAATTGATTTCCGGATTTCCGGGATGGTTGATTCCGTCGAATAAGGAAATAGGCCATAACCAGGAAGAAAACCAAGTGTCGAGGCAATCTTCATCTTGTCGTAGATCTGCAATGGTCAGATTCGAATTATGACTTTTCTCCCGGGCTAAGCGTAAAGCTTCCTCTTCGTTATAAGCGACGACATACCCGCCTTCAGGCAGATACCAGGCCGGAATCCGGTGGCCCCACCAAAGTTGACGGCTGATACACCAGTCTTTGATGTTTTCCATCCAGTGTCTGTAGGTATTTTTGAACTTAGAAGGGAAGAAACGGATATCGTCGTTCATTACCGGCGATAAAGCGATCTCTGCCAGATGTTCCATTTTCAGGAACCATTGCATAGATAGTTTCGGCTCGATGGGTACATTGGTCCGTTCCGAAAAACCGACATTATTGGTGTAAGGTTCCACTTTCTCCAATAACCCTGCTGCTTGCAGATCTTTTTCTATCTGCTCCCGTACGTCGAAACGGTCCATGCCGACATAAATTCCGGCCTGCTCGCTGATCGTACCGTTGTCATTGAAAATATCGATAGAAGGCAAATGATATTTTTCACCTAACATATAGTCGTTGACGTCATGAGCTGGAGTTACTTTTAAACAGCCTGTACCGAATTCAATATCGACATATTCGTCTTCGATAACCGGTATCGTGCGCCCGACCAAAGGAACGATCACCTTTTTTCCCCGTAAATGCTGGTTTTTAGGGTCTTTGGGATTGATACACATAGCAGTGTCTCCCATGATGGTCTCCGGACGGGTGGTCGCTACCAGGGCATAACCGTCTTCTCCTTCTATTTTATAACGGAGATAGTATAATTTACTATGCTCTTCTTTGTAAACCACTTCCTCGTCGGAAAGAGCGGTCAGTGCTTTCGGATCCCAGTTGACCATACGTACTCCCCGGTAAATCAGTCCCTTGTTGTAAAGGTCGACAAAAACTTTCAGTACACTTTCACTTCGTTCTTTATCCATGGTAAAAGCAGTACGGTCCCAGTCACAGGAAGCTCCCAGGCGTTTCAATTGCTTGAGGATGATTCCGCCGTGTGTATGCGTCCAATCCCAGGCGTGTTTTAAAAATTCATCCCGGGTCAGATCGGTTTTTTTTATTCCTTCACTTTGAAGCTTACCTACTACTTTGGCTTCTGTGGCTATCGAAGCGTGGTCCGTGCCAGGCACCCAGCAAGCATTTTTCCCTAACAGACGGGCCCGGCGTACCAAAGCATCCTGTATTGTATTGTTCAGCATGTGCCCCATGTGTAGAACTCCGGTGACGTTAGGAGGAGGGATGACGATGCAGTAAGGTTCTCTGCTGTTATCTACTTCCGAATGGAATAGTTTATGATCCATCCAGTACTTGTACCATTTCTCTTCGCTTGCTTTCGGATTGTAATTTGTAGCAATCATGCCTGAAATTTTAGATTTAAAATGATAATAAAAAGGCTGCATTTGCAGCCTTTTCTTATTCTTCTGATTTTTTGATTCGTCTTCCTTTTTTCTTTTGAGCTTCCATCGCTGATTCGAGATCTGCTTTTTGCATGCTGCCGTCATAGTCACAGATATATTTGTCGATCAGGATTCGTCCGCAATACTCACACACGATGATTTTTTTCCGGGAGCGGATATCCAATTGCCGCTGTGGCGGAATTTTATTGAAACAACCTCCACAAGCATCCCGGTCGACGGTGACGACTGCCAGGCCGTTGCGGGCATTGTCACGGATCTTCCGGTAGGCTGTCAACAAACGCTCTTCGATATTCTGAGATAATTCCTCGGATTTTTGGGTCAATGCTTCTTCATCTTTGTGGGTTTCAGCGATGATGTCGTCCAGTTCCGCTTTCTTCGCTTCTAAATCTGCTTTCTTTTCTGTATATTGTTTGTTGGAAATTTCCAGATTTACCTCTTTTTCGGCTTTCAGTTTTTGAGCTTCCCGGATTCTTTTTTGCTGTAATTCGATTTCCAGTTTCTGAAATTCGACTTCTTTGGTCAGGGCATCGTATTCCCGATTGTTACGGACATTATCCAATTGCTCTGAATATTTTTTTATCAGCTCTTCCGACTTGGTGATTTCCTGTTTTTTGTTTGTTACACTTTTGTCAGCTTCACTGATTTCATTTTTCAAATTTTCAAGACGGGTTTCCAGACCGGCGATTTCGTCTTCCAAGTCCTGAACTTCAAGAGGCAATTCCCCTCTTAATGTCTTGATTTTATCGATCTCGGTATCAATGCGTTGTAGCTCGTAAAGATGCTGCAATTTTTCTTCGACAGAAAGTTCTTGCAGTTTTTCGTTGTTTGTTGCCATATTTATAAAGTAACTCTAATTTATTTTTGAACCATCAGAGGAAGAAACACCCTATTATAAATAATGTATGGGATTTGTTTCGACCTTCGAAAACTGAATTGCAAAGTTAGATATTTTTTTTGTAACTAACTCATAAAAAATCTCTTTTGTGAACTGTTCGCTTTCATAATGCCCGATGTCTGTCAGGATCAACCGATTTTCTGCCTGGAAGAAATCGTGGTATTTGTAGTCTCCGGTGATATATATATCGGCTCCCTGAGCTATTGCGGCCGAAGTGAGGAAGGCACCGGAACCGCCGCAGACGGCTACTTTCCGGATCTGAGATTTACAGATTGCAGTGTGACGGACGACTTTACAACGGAAAGTCTTTTTTACCTGTTGCAGGAAAGGCAGACTATCGGCTGGCTCGGCGAGTTCGCCGATGATTCCGAAACCCGTTACAGGATTGGTATTATCCAGGTTAACGATGTTCCATACCGGTTCTTCATAAGGATGTACCTTCAGTAAAGTCTCTATGCTTTGGGAGAGGAGGTATTCAGGGACCGTAATTTCGGTTTTTATCTCTTCCTCCCGGTGAAGGGTCCCGATTACTCCTACATAGGGATGGCTACCTGCCTCGGCGTGAAAGGTGCCTTCTCCTTTCTGGTTGAATGAACAGTGACTGTAATTACCGATGTGACCTCCGCCTACTCCCAATACGGCTTGTCTTACTTCTTCTGCCTTTGAGACAGGCGTGTAGAAGCACAGGCTGAATAATTTACCGCCCGGTTGCAGGATTTTCCGGTTTTGTAATCCCAGTTTGTCGGCCATTCTGCCGCTGACACCGTGTAATACGGCATCCAGATTGGTATGTGCGGAGTAGATATTGAGGTTGTGCCGAATGGCTTTGATGAGGCAACGTTTTACATAGCTGTCCGGACGCAGATTTTTTAATCCCTGTAAAGTGAGCGGATGGTGGGAGATGAGCAGATCATGTCCTCCCTGTACGGCTTCGTCGATTACTTCTTCGGTAATATCCGTGCTTAACAGAACCGAATGTATTTCGGCTTCCGGATTGCCACAGATGAGTCCGGCATTATCGTAACTTTCCTGTAAACTCAAAGGAGCGAAGTTCTCTAAAATAGAGAGGATGTCTCTGACATATAGGGGCCGTTGCTGGTTTTGCATGTCTGTACTTGGGACCGTAAGTCCTGATTATTGTAATTGGTCTTTAATCTGAAGTAATTCTTCCTTGATTGCTTTCAGGCGTTTTACCACTTCGAAGTTGGTTTCGGTTTCCGCTTTGTTTTCCCGTAATTTCATCTGAGCACCTTTGAGTGTCATGCCTTTTTCTTTGACCAGATGATAGATCAGGTGAAAATTGTCGATATCTGCCTTGGTAAACTGGCGGTTGCCTTTTTTGTTTTTATGTGGTTTGATGACGTCGAATTCTTTTTCCCAAAAACGAATCAGTGAGGTATTCACTCCGAACATATCGGCGACTTCACCGATTGAGTAGTATACTTTTAATGGTTGTTTCTCCTGTTCCATAATCTGAGGTATAAAGTTGCCGCTTAGTCCATGGTTTGCCCGTTATTGTTTGCTTCTGTTACGAGTTTATCATATTCATCGGCTGTTAAATCGTTGAAATAATAGTTAATCGGATCGACAGGAATGCCGTTTTTCTTTACTTCATAATGAATATGAGGCCCGGTAGACATCCCTGTATTACCCATATATCCGATGATATCGCCACGTTTGACTTTTTGGCCTGCTTTAACATTGTAAGCGCTCATATGAGCGTAAAGGGTTTGATAATTGAAGCCGTGGTCGATCAATACGCATTTTCCATAACCTTGATGAATTTCTGCATATACGACTTTTCCGTTTCCCGTTGCATAGATCGGCGTACCGACGGCTCCGGAAAAATCCATCCCGGCATGGAGTTTTACCGTTTTATAAATCGGGTGCATCCGATAGCCGTAGGAGGAAGAAAAACGGGTACTCGGATCTTTAAGTGATACGGGTAAGATGGCCGGTATCGATGCCAGCATTTCGATCTTATTTTTCGCCAATGTTTCTATTTCATCGTACGATTTACTTTGGATATAAAGCGCTTTCGATAATTCATCCAGTTTTTTGCTGGTATTGATGATCAATTCGGCATTGTCCATGTCTTTCAAGGACTCATACCGGTTTACTCCTCCCGAACCTGCCCGGCGGATAGAAGCGTCGATCGGTTCGGACTCGAATATCACCCGATAGATATTGTCATCCCGGGTTTCCAGATTTTTCAATACCTCGTCCATACGCTCCAATTCGTTGTTCAGAATATGATATTGAGCCAGTATTTCTTCTTTTTCTCTTTTCAGCGCCTTTTCTTTCGGAGAATCGACGATAGCGGAAACAATCAAAAAGATGACCAGGGCCAGGGATAAACTGGAAAAGAATTTTACGACCAGCGACCATAGTTTCTTTTTTACGGAGACATGTATTCTATCATAAGACAGTGTTTCGGGATTAAAACGATAACCTGTTTTCGCCATTTTTTATTATAAAATTGATAATTTTCGATGCAAAGTTAAAGAAATAATCTAATTTTGCAATTCTATTTTGCGTCGATACGGGAGAGACAGTCTTGGGCAGGTTCAGGACGTGGAAACACAATCCCGTTTTTTTATTGTACTTCTGAGTACAAAAAACGATAGTTACAACTTGTTCATTAAAAAGATATGAAATCAGCAGAGATCAGACAAAAGTTTCTGGATTTTTTTGAAAGTAAGGGACATACTATCGTCCCTTCAGCACCCATGGTGATTAAGGACGATCCTACGTTGATGTTTACAAACGCAGGAATGAATCAGTTCAAAGATATTATTCTTGGGAATATCAATCCCAAACACCGGCGTGTCGCGGACTCGCAGAAATGTCTCCGGGTTTCCGGAAAACACAACGACCTGGAAGAGGTAGGACACGATACATATCATCATACGATGTTCGAGATGCTGGGGAACTGGTCGTTCGGTGATTATTTCAAAGAAGATGCGATTGCTTTTGCCTGGGAATTCCTGACCGGAGTAATGGGGCTGGATAAAAACCGGTTGTACGCTACTGTCTTTGAAGGGAGCAAAGAGGACGGACTGGAAGGAGATGCAGAGGCACGTAAAATTTGGATGAATTATTTGTCCGAGGATCGAATCCTCTTCGGGAATAAAAAAGATAATTTTTGGGAAATGGGGGATATGGGACCTTGTGGGCCTTGTTCTGAAATCCATATCGACCTCCGGCCCGAGGAGGAGAGAAAATTGAAATCCGGTCGTGAACTGGTGAATCAGGATAATCCACTGGTGATTGAAATCTGGAACCTTGTATTTATGCAATACAACCGGAAAGCGGACGGAAGTCTGGAAAATTTGCCCAATCATCATGTGGATACAGGAATGGGATTCGAACGGCTTTGTATGGCTGTGCAAGGAAAAACTTCTAATTATGATACGGATGTTTTTACTCCAATCATCGATGAAATATCCCGGCTTAGCGGTTTGAAGTATGGGGTGTCACACGATGCCGATGTGGCTATGCGGGTGATTGCAGACCATTTGCGTACTATTTCTTTCTCTATTACAGACGGGCAATTGCCTTCGAATGTGAAAGCAGGTTATGTGATCCGCCGGATCTTGCGGAGAGCGGTGAGATATGCTTATACTTACCTGGATCAGAAGGAAGCTTTCATGTACCGGTTGGTGCCTGTTTTGATAGAAGTGATGGGAAAACATTATCCGGAATTGGTCGCTCAGCAAGAATTGATTGAAAAAGTGATACGGGAAGAAGAAAATGCCTTCCTGAGGACATTGGATAAAGGTATCAAATTGCTGGATCGGATTATCGAGAAAACTAAAGCAGAAGATTTTCTGACGATTCCCGGTAATGTTGCTTTTGAATTATACGATACTTATGGATTCCCACTCGATTTGACCGAGTTGATCTTGCGGGAGAAAGGGTTGGTGGTTAACCGCCGGGAATTCAAAGCTGAAATGGAAGCCCAAAAAGAGCGTTCCCGTTCAGCATCTTCTGTAGATACGGACGATTGGATCGAATTGATCGACGACGATGTTCAGGAGTTCGTAGGATATGATTATACCGAGGTGGAGGTAAAAATCACCCGCTATCGGAAAGTAGTTACCAAGAACAAGACCCTCTATCACCTGGTATTCAATATTACTCCTTTCTATGGAGAAGGAGGAGGACAGGTAGGAGATAGCGGAGTACTGATCGGAGAGAAAGAGACTATCCGGATTATCGATACTAAGAAAGAAAATGGACTGACCATTCATTTGGCGGAGAAGATGCCGGAGGATGTAACCCAGACTTTCATCGCGAAAGTGGATGAACATAAGCGGGTGCTGACCGCTAATAATCACTCGGCTACTCACCTGCTGGATTATGCTTTGCGGAAAGTGTTAGGAAAGCATGTCGAACAGAAAGGTTCTTATGTGAGTGACGAGCATTTACGGTTCGATTTTTCACATTTCCAGAAAGTGACCGATGAAGAACTGGCCGAGGTTGCTGCCATTGTAAACCGGTTGATCCGTATGAATATTCCTTTGGAAGAACATCGCAGTGTCCCTATGGCTAAGGCACAAGCTATGGGAGCTTTAGCGATTTTCGGGGAAAAATATGGCGATCTGGTCCGGGTGATCAAGTATGGGGAATCTGTCGAACTGTGTGGAGGTACACACGTTCCGGCTACCGGACAAATTGGTTTTTTCAAGATTCTGTCTGAGAGTTCGGTTTCTGCCGGTGTGCGTCGTATCGAAGCGATCACAGCCGATAAAGCGGAAGAGTACATCAATAACTCTTTTGCTATCATCCGGGAAATGGAGAAAATGTTCAAATCCAATAAAAATTTGATGGAATGCGTAAAGAATGTTTTGGAAGAGAACGAAGGATTAAAAAAGGAAACTGAAAAATTTGCTAAAGAAAGCTTACGTTTATTGAAAGAACGGTTGAAAAACGAGAAAAAGGTATACCGGGATATCAATCTGATTATTACGAATTTGTCTATCCCCGCAGCTCAAGCGAAAGATATCGCTTTTCAACTGAAAGGGGAATATGAAAAAGTGATTTTCATTGCGGGAGGTGTAAATGCCGGGAAGCCTCACCTGACCGTGATGATCAGTAATAGTATAGCAGAAGACTACGGGTTGAATGCCGGTCAGATCGTGCGTGAAGCTGCTCAGGAAATAAAAGGTGGCGGAGGCGGACAACCTTTCTTCGCAACTGCGGGAGGGGCCTATCCGGAAGGAATAGAAAAAGCCATCGAAAAAGCAGAAAAGTTAGTGATGCATAAAATTAATGTAGATTAGTTTCAATATTTTTCCAGATAAGTGAATGTTTTAATATTTTTTTATACATTTGCTTTGCTTATTGAGCAACCAATTTGAATATTAAGAATAAATTTGAAAGTGATTATGAAAAGAACATTGAAAACTGTTGCTACCGTTGCGTTAGCCGGGTTTGTTGTTGCTTCTTGTTCATCTCTGAATAAGATGAAAAGATTAGAAAAGAACATTGCTTATAAGGTAACTCCTGAAATGCTGGAAGCTAAAGGTGGCCAAGTAGACCTTAAAATCGATGCTACTATTCCTGCTAAATATTTTAACAAGAAAGTAACTTTGGTTGCTACTCCGGTTTTAAAATTCCAAAATGGTGGAGAAAAAGCTTATGAACCTAAAACTTTCCAGGGCGAAAAAGTGCAGGGAAACAACGAGGTTGTACCTTATGCTACCGAAAAGACTGTCAATTATAGTGGAACCGTTCCTTTTGAAGAAGGAATGAGAGTTTCCGGCTTGTATGTGAAATTTCAGGGATCTAAAGGTAAAAAATCTGCTGATTACGAATCCCGTAAAATTGCTGATGGTGTGATTGCTACCGCTACTATGGTGAATAATGCTCCGGCTATCGCTATCGGTGCGGATCAGTTCGAAAGAATCACCAAGGAAGAACAGGAAGCTGCTATCTATTATTTGATCAATTCTGCTCAGATCCGTACCAAAGAAATGAGTTCAAAAGAAATCAAGGCAATGGAAAAATTCATCAAAGATGCGAAAGCTGCAGAAGATATGGAATTGAAAAATATCCAGATTCAGTCTTATGCTTCTCCTGATGGTCCGATGTCTTTTAACGAGAATTTGGCTAACAACCGGGAAGGTGCTGCTGACAAGTTCGTTAAAAACAACATGAAGAAAAATAAAGTAGAAGAATACAAAGACTTGGATTTCTTCAAAAAATATGTTGTGGCTGAAGACTGGGAAGGTTTCAAAAAAGCGATGGAAGAATCTAATATCCGCGACAAAGAATTGATCTTGCGTGTACTGGCTATGTATTCAGATCCTGAAGTAAGAGAAAGAGAAATCAAAAATATTTCTTCTGCTTATTCTGTAGTGGCTGAACAAATCCTGCCGAAACTGAGACGTTCTAAATTTGTTGTAAATGCAGAACGCATCGGTAAATCGGATGAAGAAATCCGTAACCTGGCAAAATCTAATCCTTCTGCTCTGAATGTTGAAGAATTACTGTATGCAGCTACGCTGTTCGATAATAATGGAGATAAATTAGCTATCTACGAAGCTGCTATGAGACAATTCCCGAACGATTGGAGAGGTTTCAATGACGCAGGTATGATTCTGTTCGAAACGGGTAAAGTTGCTCAGGCTAAAGCTGACTTCGAAAAAGCGAATGCTCTGTCTGCAAACAATAAAACGATTAAGAACAACTTAGGTGCTGTTGAATTGATCAACGGTAACGTAAAAGAAGCTGAAGTACTGTTCGGTGCTGCTACCGGTGCTGGCAACGAAGTAAACTACAACAAAGGTATCGTGGCTATCATGAAAGGTGACTATAAAGCTGCTGTAGACTATTTCGGAAAATGCAACTGTGTCAATGCTGCTTTAGCTAATATCCTGGCAGGTAACAATAACGAAGCTGCTAAAAAACTGAATGAAGGTAAAGATGATTCTGCTTTGGCTTCTTACCTGAAAGCTGTTATCGCTGCCCGTAACAACGATAATAGTGCAGTGCTTTCTAACTTGAAAACTGCTTGTAGCAAAGATGCTTCTATGAAGAAATTAGCTGCTACTGATATGGAATTCGCTAAATTGTTTGACAATGCTGATTTCCAAGCTATTGTAAAATAAGTTGAATGCCATAGTTCAATATAAAGCTGCGGATTTTATTTCCGCAGCTTTTTTTATTTTCTTATTCAGAACAATCTTTTCTTTTAGCCTTTCTTTAACATATTTTTCCCGATTGTTGTTTTATATTTGCTAATCAGAGTAATATGGCTTATTATGGCTGATAATTGGCTGAAAAATAATGAAAGAAATAATTGTTTTAATATTGGTGCTGGTTTCTTTGTTTTCATGTTCGAAAAGTGACGTTGTACAAGTCAGTGGACGGATTGAGAACGGAGATTCTATTGTCAGTATTTTGGTAGACGACAGCATTTATACTTTGTCCTTGGATCAGCAAGGTTTTTTTTCAGGTAAGATCGATATGGTAAAAGGTGGATATGCCACGATGTTACATAATGCCCTGAATCTTTATCTGAGTCCGGGAGAGGATCTGGAAATCTATGTGAATGCAAAAAATTTCTCAGGGTCTTTGTATTTTCGGGGGAGTTTGGGTGGGATCAATAGCTACCTGAAAGAACAGGAGATTGCAGTCTTTTTCGATAAAGACTATTACGCGCTGAACGAAGAAGAGTTCGTGCAGAAGATGAGGGCACTTATCGATGAAAAGGTGAAATTGCTGGAAGCGAAAAATTTTGACGATTCTTTTACAGAATTGGAAAAACAACGAATCGGATATTCCATTGCTGTAAGAGCGTCGTTGTATCCCTCTTTCCGGAGGAATATGTATCCGGACGAAGACTATCGTCCGGGGAGTGTTTTTTCCGATTTCTTATCCTCTTTCTCGATTAATAATGAAAGGCTGATCGGAGCAAAAGATTACCGTGATTTCTTGTTGAATTATGTTTATATACAAGGAAGTCGCGGTGCTCAGGGATGGGAGAATTATTCCGACGGGATTGCCGATTATATTCTGGCTACCGTAAATAGTCCGACGATTAAGAGTTTCTTACTGACTCAGCTCGTTTATAATTATATCTGTGAAAATAACGGAATTGAGGGAGCTGATTATTTGTTGTCCGTTTTTCATCAGGAATGTACGGATCCGAATAAAATCGCTTATATCGACGGTATGGTAGAATTATGGGAAAAGATTCTACCGGGACACGATGCTCCTGATTTTGCCCTTCGGGATACCGAGGGGAAAACAGTGACTTTAGAAGCTTTCCGGGGATCCTATTTGTATATCATGGTATGGGCGACTTGGTGTGTACCTTGTAAAAGCGAATTGCCTTATTTGAATTTATTACAAAAGAAATATGCCGGTAAAAATATTCAATTTTTGACTGTCGCGGTGGGAAGAAACGCTGACGAGCAGAATACCTGGCTAAATTTTCTGCATCAGAATCCCTATGCTGGAAATCATACCTTTAGTGGGGCCGCAGATAAATTTGCAGAAGATTATATGATTATCAGTGTGCCGAGATTTATCCTGATCGGACCCGATGGGAAAATTTTAAATTCGAATGCCCCCAGACCTTCGGGACAGATTTTGCAATTATTTGAAACATTGGAGCTTTAAGGGTACACGCTTTTTAACTTTTGCAACCGAAACAAATTCTTAAGTTTTCTTGGTTCATTTGGTTTTTTTATATCTTTGTAGAAAATTGCGCTATAAAATTTACAAAGTGAGATAAGAAAATGAAAAGGATTTGTTTATTTTTAATTGCTTTTACGCTTTTATTAGCCGGATGTAATTCTAATAAGGTAAAAGTCAGAGGGAAAGTTATTGGTTTACAGGGTACTGTAAAATTGTTGGCAGAGATGCCGGGACAACAAGGATTGGTGATCTTAGCCCAGCAAGATGTTACTGACGGTAATATCGATCTCGAAACAGAGGCATTGCAAATACCAGCTAGAGTATGGGTGGATGTGGCAGGAAAAAATACATTGGAATTTATTCTCGATAGTAAAGATCAGATATGGATTCAGGGAAAAATTAAATTCCCCGATCAAATTGAAGTGAAAGGTTCGGGCCTGGATATGGAATATGCGAAGTTGAAAAAAATGTTCAAGGAGAAATATGAAGGACCGATCGAACCGATCGACAAAGCAATCAAAAAGATCATGGAAAAACCCAAAAGATCGAAAGAAGAAGAAGTATTGTTGGGAGTTCATCAGTTGCAAAGACAACGTTATATCCGCGCTCGTGCTAAATATGTCAAGAACCTGATCGAAGTTAACCCGACGATGGAATTGTCTCTTTTCTTATTACAAGACGAACTGAAAGATAGTCTCGATTTACAGAGAGAGCTGTTCAAAAAATTGGAAATTGCCAATAAGGAAAGTAATATTTATAAGACTACTGCAGAAAAATTGCAATAAAAGTAAAGCCATGTAAATGGTTTTGTTTTCCCGTTTTTATTACTTAGTTGTTTTTAGGGGTACCTGTCCGGTACCCCCTTTTTATTTTCATATCATACAGATTTTGATTATTTTGTAATAAATACTATTTTTACGGAGATATTCCTGGAGTATGATAAAGAAGACAATTATTAAAATTCTTTTGGTTGTGATGATGGCTGCATTTACGGCAGTAGTCGTTGTGCAATGGCTGTGGATAAAATATGCTATCCGGGAACGGGAAACGAAATTTACTTCGCAGGTATACGATGTATTGAACCGGGTGGTCAACCGGATCGATGAATTCAATTACCTGAGATACAAACAGGAAATGAATGAACAGATCGGGGAGATTAAAAACTACAATGACCTGATCGCTTCCCAGCAAGGGGGAACCTCCTCTGAATGGTATTCCAACAATTTGTTTAATATTCTGAATAACGATATCAATCGGTTGAAAGGTGAGCGTTCCTATTTGTTTTCGGTTGTCCCGTATGCCCGTTCCGGAATCGGGAAGAAAATAGATCAGGAATTTATCGAGCAAACGATCCGGTCGATGGAGTTACCTCAGCGGGATAGTACGGCACGGGCTGCCAGACTGGCACAGCTCAGTCAGCAGATGCAAGAATTTCTGATACGTTTGCTTCATGAAAAAGATCCTGAAAATGTATCTGCCGAACAACGTCTGGCTCATATTGATATCGATAATTTATTATTGTATGGTTTCCGGACTTATAATATTCATTTGCCTTTCACTTATGAGATTATGACTAAACAGGGACTGCTGAACAGGGTAAAAGGTGGGGCTCCTAAGAATTTTTATTATGTGGAACTGTTTCAACAGGATTTAGTCAAAAAAGGATATTATCTGGGGGTGAGCTTTGAGTCGGTGCAGCCGGTTTTACTGGAAAATATGGGGTGGCTGTTTTTAGCTTCCGGATTCTGTATTTTCGGGTTGATGTTCGTATTTATTATTACGATCGTTATCATTATGCGTCAACAGAAATTATCGGTCATCAAGAACGATTTTATCAATAATATGACGCACGAATTCAAGACCCCGATAGCGACGATATCTCTGGCTACTTCTGCTATTATGAAAGATAAGGTATTGAACGACCGGGAACAGATCCTGAAATTCAATACCATGATTAAGAGTGAAAATGACCGGATGAATAAGTACGTCGAGCGGATCTTGCAACAAGCGAAGTTGGATCGGAGAGAATTGCAAATAAATAAGACTGAGGTAGATATCAATGAAATGGTCAGAGAAGCAGCTGAACATTTTATGCTCATTGTCCAAAATGCCGGCGGAACTTTGGAGTGCAAGTTTGAAGCCGATCATTTCATCCGTTCGGTAGATGAAGTTCATATGATGAATGCTGTATGCAATCTGATCGATAATGCCATTAAATATTCGGGCGGAAAACCGGATATATTGGTATATACACAAGAAAAGACCGGAGCTTATCTGATCGGAGTGCAAGATCATGGTATCGGCATATCGAAAGAAGCCCAGAAGAAAGTATTCAAACGTTTTTACCGTGTCCCGAGTGGAAATTTACATAACGTGAAAGGATTCGGATTGGGGCTGAGTTATGTGAAGTCTATCGTAGAGTTGCACGGTGGAAGCGTGAAATTGACTTCCAGGAAAAATAAAGGAACTTTGGTAGAGATAGAATTTAAAAAAGAATAAAATAATTTAGATTTCAGATTTATGATTTACGAAAAGAGCTTTGAAAAGCCTTGCATTAAAAGTTGAAATCGTAAATTGTAAATCGTAAGTCAAAAATCAAAAAGTATGGCACAGAAAATATTGTTAGTGGAAGATGACCCCTGTTTTGGTTCGGTATTGAAATCTTATTTGGAATTATCCGATTATGAAGTTACTTTATGTGTGAATGGTAACGATGGTTTGGAGGCTTTCCGGAAAGATAAGTTCGACATCTGTTTACTGGATGTTATGATGCCTGAAATGGACGGTTTTACCTTAGGTAAAAAAATTCGTGAGATCGATGGAAATGTGCCCTTTGTTTATATCACGGCTAAAAGTATGAAAGAAGATATGAAACAAGGTTATGAGATCGGGGCGGATGATTATATTGTAAAGCCTTTTGATTCTGAAGTACTGATTTTGAAGATTAAAGCGATCCTTAGCCGTAGTAAACACGAAGAAGCCGAGCCTAAACCGAAATTTATCACTATCGGTGAATATGTGTTCAATACCGAATTGCGGACGATCACAAAAAATGAGGAACAAATCAAATTGACCCCGAAAGAGGCTCGTCTGCTGGAATTGCTGTATAATTATAAAGATGGCTTGTTACCCCGTGAGAAAGCATTGACCGAGATATGGGGGACCAATGATTATTTTACAGCCAGAAGTATGGATGTTTATGTGACTAAATTGAGGAAATATTTTAAAGATGATCAGAATATAAAGATAGAGAACGTTCACGGCTCCGGTTTCCGGTTGGTGATTGAAGAGTAAAAAAAGCTGAGGGTAAACCTCAGCTTTTTTTGTTACTTGGTTACGGTTATTTTTCCTGCCTCACTATAGGCCGTATATTCCGGGGCGTACATGCTTTGGAAAGTTGCGATCCCGTCCTGATAGGTGCCTGCCTGATTTACCCATACCGGGTATTCCAATACGTAGGTACCTTTGGCCAGAGAATTGAAAAAGAAATTGGTAACGGCATCTTTAGATTCTTCATAGTATACGGTACCGAATTTCCATTGATTGCCCGATAACTGCCTGATAGGTTCGAAACAGGCTGCTCTGAAATCTTTCAGGTAAAGAAAATCCATGTCTTGCTTTAAAGAAAGCGTTAGGCGGGTAACCACTTTATCTCCTGTTTTCAGGTTTTGTCGGCCGAGAGGAAGGAGTTCTTTTTTGCCGTCCGGACCTATTTTTTCAATAAAGAGCTTTTTAGTGACACTGAGTACTCCTTTCTGCTGCTCTACCTGATCGAATTTTTCGAAGTATTGCAAATATAAGCCGCCCCAGCTGGGAGAGTCGGTCATTTTGTTGATTTCGACGCTCAGCATATCGGGTTGAATTTCGGATGATGTATAAGTATGCTTCAAATAACCTAATGGATTGGCGGTAGTGGGGATCGGTAACATCTGTTTCCCCAATTCGACAGTTACTTTTTCGGATTGATTCAGTCGATCTTTTCCCGTTAACAGCAGGGCATAGATCGCATCGACGGTAGAAGGGACGTTGCCCCAATTTTGAGTTTGTTTTTGCCGGAGTAACCATTGTTTCATCAATTCGGTCTCGGGCGTATTCCCTTCTAACTCGTAAAAAGCTTCCATCAAGGCAACGTGAGTCTGAATGGCTGAATTTCTGTAAATTTGTCTCCGGTTATTAGGCCAGTACATCCCTTGTTCATTATTCGTGACTGCATATTGGCGCAGGGATTTCAGTATGTTTTGTGCTTCTTGCTTAAAACCGTACCGGTTTAATGTAACGGCAGTTAAAGCTTTTTCATACAGAGTGAAATCGCTCCATTGCTTTTGAGCTAATGCTATAAAATATTTGTGTGCTTTCAAAGCATCTCCCAAGGGGATATCCCGATATAGACTCCTGACATAGAGGTAAAGGATTTGTTCGTATCCGATTCGTTGGGGAGTTGTCTCAAAATCTTTTCGGATTTCATTATCCAGGTAACGAAGTGCTTTTATTTGCATCTCTTTCTCTTGCTCATTGAAAGCCCGTTGGCCGGTAAGATTAGCCCTGGCCATAATCGCAAGAACATTGGCAGTCATAAAACGACTCGGATACATTCCTTTGAACCAACTCCAGCCTCCTGTCGGATTTTGTAATGCTGCAAGCTTTTGGAGTATACTTTTTTGTTGGTAATCTAATCTGTTTTGGTCGAATAATTGAACCAAACTCTGTATACATTCTGTTTCCGATTGTGCTTGCATTACCCAAGGTGAAGCTTCCAGCAAAATGGATTTCAGCTCTTGGTTCTGTTCCAGTTTGGACAATAAAGTCGGGTCGTCTGCGGATAGATGCCAGCTGCGGATAACTCCGGCGATATGAGGATTGGCATGTATAATACGCTGGGTTATGCTGTTGACATAATAGGCACCTGATAAGTCGGTGATATTTTCGTTCTGAGGTTGTTGTATGGAGGGGATAGCCAAAACAGCATACCAGATCGGATTCTCGGTTAATTCGAAAGTTAGCCGATAAGGAGTGATCGTGGTGTTGGGTTGTTTTAGCGTAAAGGTATGCTTGCCGGTCTGATTCGTGTAGATCGGTAAGGTCTGAGTGATTAAAGTTTCTGTCGGCAATACGGGGAGCAAATGTTGCTCGCCATCACTGAAGTGCCCGCTTTGAGCGGATACTCTGAATCCCAGCAAATCGATATCTGCCGGTACAGTGAACTGGAAAGTTAGCGTTTGACTGCCCTGGGGGTGTGTCCGGAAAGTCTGATTTTGCTGCATGAAAACTTTTTGATTTGCCGGATCGAAAAATTCAAAGTTTACTTTGCCTTGCTGAAGAGTATCCGACAGGTTACTGACAGTTACTTGCAATTCCGTCTGATCGCCGGTTCTGAGGAAACGGGGCAGATTCGGGCGTACCATCAGCGGTTTGGAAGTAACGATCGTTTCGGATAATTGCCCGAACAGTAAGGCGGGTGTCGTGGCGAGAGCTGTGAATTTCCATTGGGTTGTCGCGTCAGGTATAGTAAAACTGATATCGACATATCCTTCCGGATCTGTTTGTAGTTGGGGATAGAAAAAGGCGGTCTCCTGGAAGTTCTCCCGGTAGTTTATTTCGGGGGTTGGCATTCCGGATGATCCGGCTTCGTCTAATGCCGCTTCTGCAAAATCACTGGCAACCAACTTGGCTGAACCGGTCATGTAGGTATTTCCCAACGCTTTGGTTGAAAACCGATAATGGGAATGTGAAGATACATAAGTCTGTAATTCACTGAAAGAAAGAGGTGTGACAGGATAAGAAGGACGTTTAAAGATATTACTCCACAAAATAATCCGGTTCTCGAGGTTATAATGGAATGGAGCCCCCCATGAATAAGGTTCGCCAGGATTTAAGTGAGTCGGTTGAAAATTAAAATAATAAGGTGCGATTTTATCGAGGGAGGCATCGTACATCATGGCCAATAGCTCTGCTGTCACAGGTTTGCCTGCAGCATCGACAACCCGAAATTTCCAGCTTTCCGATTGTCCCGGGGTAAGGTGGTCTCTGAAAACTTTGGTCTCTACGGTTAACTTACGATCCGGTTCTGTCTTTTGGATAGGGATGATCTCCGAGAAAAACTTTTTGTCCTTTACATAGGAGATATACAACCAGATTTGTTTTCCGTATTCTTTCAGAAAAGGGATATCGATCGAAAGCACTTCGTCTGAAAGAACAGGGTAAGACCGTTTGATTAATTTATCGGAAGTATAAATATCATATCTGACATAGGCTTCTTTGACTGAAGTACCGAAAAGAATACGTGCTGTTTCACCCGGACGGCAAGTGGTCTTTTCTCTGACAATCCACTCGTAGGTCGGGAAAGGTGGTTTCTGATCCAGAGGGGAATAGAGGAAAAAGACTCGATTTGTCTTGATTTGGTTGCATTCCACTGTAAATAAATATATACCTGATGTTTGTTGGGTTAAATCCGGAAAAATAGAATCTTTTCGGAAGACGGCTAGATGACCTTCAAGGATGTTTTTTTCTACGATAGTGTCTTTGATTTCTAAATTGGTTTGTAATTGTTTGGGGGATACCAATTTTTGTATGGTGTACTTTACCGGATAAGCACTGGAGTCGTTACCGATTTCCTCTAGTGAGATATGAAAAGCAGTACGTTGTTGTTTATTCACTTGTTCCGGGATTTGTAAAGCTGGGGTTGCTTTGCCGGAATAGATGGGAATACTCGTGCCCGCTTCCTCTGTTTCACCTTTGGTATCCGTCACTTTTACCTTTATTTCATAGAGATAGGAGTTGCGGAAAGAGGGATAGGACGGAATATCCTGGGCTTTAAAAGTAATTTCGAAATTTCCCTCGGCGTTACTTCTGGTAATACCGTGGATTGTGGTGTCTCTATGTGGAAAATAGAATATCGGCGATGATACCGAAATGGCATAATTGATTTCGGTATTAGCCATTTTTACGCCGGAAAAGCTTCCGACCTGTCCTTCCAGCCGGACGATATCACCGACAAAATAGGTTCGTGTCGGTTTGTGAAAGGTGATTTCGAATTCAGGTCGTTTGTAATCCGTAACCTCGATGGTAGTCTGACCTTTTTCGGTATAGAGGGTAAAATATCCGTTAAGGATGCGGGCCGGAATGACGAAACTTCCTGTGAAGGAACCATATCGGTTGGATGTTACTTCTTGTTGGGCGATTTCCTTGTCGTTGGCATCCTTAAAGCTGATTTTGTATTTTTGACCTTCCAGCGCATAAAGGGTATCTAGGGTTGCTTTCCAGCCGATACCTTTATAATAAACCGTTTGGCCTGGCCGGTAAATCCTTCTGTCGGTGATTAAGGTCGTATGGTTTTGAGAGGTAGGAGAGGTATACCACCGGTATATCGGGTTGATGGGACCATTAGGGTTCTCCGGATTGATTACCTGATAAGCCAGATTTTGTTTAGATAAATTTAGGGAAGAGAATGCCAGTCCCCGGGAATTGGTAAACACTGTGTCTAGTAGGGTGTAACCCGGATAGTTGGGTTTATAAAGAAGAATTTTGGCCTTGGGAATGGGTTTGCCACTCTTCGAATCGTATACGGAATAAATTTGCTGGTTCTTGCTGTTCTGAGAATTTGAAAATAAACGGGTGGCGATAACAGTTTGGGATACACTATGTTTTGTCTCCGTTGTATTTAATGAAATCTGATAGAGTCCGGCTTCGGGAAGGGGGATATGGATGGTGGTATCTTGTTCGATCAGACTGGGAGTTAAGGTGAAACGTTTTTCGTAAACTTTACGTTGGACATTGTTCTTATCCTGATTTTTCAATTGTTCGTATGCCTCGGTCGTGAGATCGATTCGGTAGATTTGTAAGGTGGCATTGTCCAGGTTCTGTGAAGTCAGTTTTAAGGCAACCTTTTCTTCCGGGTAGATTACTTCAGGGAGTTGGAGCGATAGTTTAGGAGCTTTCATTTCGCTGACGATCGAACGTAGCAAGTTGATACGTGTATATTTAGGATATAAATGTATCCCTTTTTCGCAGAAGTTGATGATCTTTTCTTTTTCTTTGATGAGTTGTTGTGGATCGGCAGATTGCCCAAATGTAAAGGAAGATAGGGCTTGTACATATTCATTGGCTTCTTTAGCCATCACTTCGATGACAAAAGGACTGCCGATGTATTTTTGGGTCAGTTCCTGCAAAGCTTTTAGATAAAGGGAATCTCTGTCTTCGGAAGAAAGTTTTTTGGCATATTCCAGACGGTCCAGATCGGTAGCCAGGAAAGCCGGGAGATTGGCCTGTTTTTTCCGGAAGCGGAGTAATTCTTGCCATATCTGCAAAATGGTAGCCGACCGCCCTTTTAGTTCTGCGGGAATAGGAGTGGCGATAAATTCGTCGGCCGGAGCGAATAGTAAAGGAGAATCGGAAGATGGTTCTGCAAAGCCGGGAGTATTGGTTTGCAAAAGAATATTTATAGCCCGGTAACAAAGAAAGTCGTAAAGTGTAGGACGTAATGAATCCGCTGGAGTCAAAGAAGTCAGTATGGCTTTGTATGCGCTCAAAGGAGTTTCTTGTAATTTTCGGGCAGGAAGCAGAGAGGCTGCTACACATTTTTTGATTTTTTCGGCGAAAATATTACTGCTCCAGCTTGCTATATCTTCCGGAATATAATCGGTTACGGGGGTGCGTTGGTTGATCAGATAGCTGTTGTTATTGTAGTACTCTGCATAAAGCTGGGCACAATAGGAATTTATGACAGCTATACCGGCAGAATCCGTCTCCTGGGAAAGGTATTTTTCGACTTCGCTTAATATTGCCGGATAGTCCTCGTGATCGATCGCTAACGTAAAAGTAGTTTTTAAAATCAATGATTTGATCAGTAAAGGGGTATCGTTGTTTTTGATGGCTTGTCGGTATAGTGCCTCGGCGTCTTTGATGGCTTGTTGAGGATATCGATAGTAGTAGGCCGTCAAGGTGTCCTGCGGGGAGTGCTGTGCGTAAGTGGCTGAACCTATAAATAATAGTATGCCGATTAAAAGTTTACTTAGTCTCATCTGTTTCTATTTTTATGATACATACGAAATATTTATCGTCTTAGAGATGCAAAAACGAATGGAATTCCATAAAATTAAAAATAATTTGTGGTAAGAAAAGAAAAGTTTTGTCTTTTATTTTAGGATTGTTATCTTTATTGGCAATATGGAAAGTAGAAATAAGATATTGAAAAGTAAAAGATTGAAACTGATCCGGGGAGTGATGTATCTGGATGTTTTATCGATCTTGTTGAGTGTGATGATGATCGATATGCGTCATTTTACTTTTTCGTTGTATTCCGGGGTTTGTATGCGTATCCTTGTGTTGCTGGGGATTTTTATACTTCTTTTGATTGGTGAAAGAAGTTTGACACGTTATCTGCGCAAACATCGTAATGAATGAAAGAATTTCTTCGGGAATATCCCCAAAGCCTTTTTGACTTGGGGGATACTCTACTGAAGAAATCGCTGGGCTTTATTCGAAATCACCTTGTTTTAAAAATTCTGTGGCGGCATCGATGTCTTTATACATCACTCTGTCTTGCCCGTTGAAGGGGACGATGCTACGGAATTCTTTCAGGAACTCTTCCAGGTAAGGTGAGGTTTTGGTTGGCCGCTGTAAATCGATCGCCTGAGCTGCATTCATCAGTTCTATTGCTAAAATACGTTCTACGTTTTCGGCAACCTTAACCGTTTTCGTCGCTGCATTTCCTCCCATGCTGACATGGTCCTCCTGTTCGTTGGAAGAAGGAATAGAGTCTACAGAACAGGGAGTGCACAATTGTTTATTTTTGCTTACAATAGCTGCTGCTGCGTATTGAGGAATCATAAAACCGGAGTTCAGGCCCGGATTGGCTACCAGGAATTCAGGAATATTTCCCCGGTCACCTGAAATCAGCCGGTAAGTACGCCGCTCGGATATACTGCCTAACTCTGCCAAAGCAATACTCAGGAAGTCCATCACCAAAGCCAGAGGTTGACCGTGGAAGTTGCCGCCGGAAATAATCAAATCGTCTTCCATGAAAATGGTGGGATTGTCCGTTACGGAATTAATTTCCCGTTCTACAACAGAAGCGACATACATGATACTGTCTTTACTGGCTCCGTGAACTTGTGGCATACAACGGAAAGAGTAGGGATCCTGAACATGTGTTTTTTCTTTTTGCTGGAATTCGGACCCTTCCAGTAAAGTTCTGATATTGCGTGCTGTTTCGATTTGACCCGGGTGAGGACGTGCGGCCTGGATCTGAGGTAAGAAAGGATCGATTCGACCGTCGTAAGCTTCTAATGAAAGCGCTCCGATGATATCGGCATATTTGGCAATCTTGAAAGCTTTCAATAAAGCATATACGGCATGAGAACTCATAAACTGAGTACCGTTTAATAGTGCCAATCCTTCTTTAGCTCCGAGTTCGATCGGGGCCCAACCCAATTTGGCATTGATTGCTTTTGCATCGCAAATCTTGCCTTTATACCACACTTCTCCTTCGTTAATTAAAGGTAAAAATAGATTGGCCAAAGGAGCTAAGTCGCCGGAGGCTCCCAAAGAACCTAATTCACGAACTACCGGCAATACATTATGATTGAACATATCGATGATCCGTTCGACGGTCACTAACTGCACACCGGATTTCCCCAGCGACAAAGCATGTGCTTTCAGCAATAACATCAGACGAATGATATCCTGATGAATCGGTTCTCCAAGACTACAAGCGTGTGACATCACCAGGTTGGCCTGTAATTGGCTGAGGTCTTCTTTGGAAATACTGATTTTGCATAATGAACCGAAACCTGTCGTTATGCCATATAAAGGTTTGGCAGAACTCTCGATTTTATGATCCAGGTAGGCTTTACAATCGTTGATTAATTTTTTACTATCTTCGGAAAGAGCCAGTTTGTAATTCTTACTTAAAATTTTATCGATGACCTCGAATGTAAGAGGTGCTGGAGATATATAATGTACCATGATAATTGAATGTTGAAAATTAAAAATTGAAAAATGCACACATCACATGTAGTGAAAGTTGTTTCCCGTTTTCACTGTTCTTTTTCATTTTATCATGGACATCTGGAATCGTATCCGTGACTTTTCAGGGGACGATGTTCCTTTTTATATATCTGCATAAATACCGGTTGATGAATGTTTTATTCGTCTTATCGCTTGAGTCTTTCGACTAACTCTTCCATTGTAACATTATGCTGTTCACCCGATAGCATATTTTTCAGGGAGATAATACCTTCTTGCATTTCATTTTCGCCGATCAGGGCTACGAAAGGTATCTCTTTTTTATCTGCATAAGTCATCTGTTTTTTCATTTTAGCGGCTTCCGGATAAATTTCCGCATTGATACCGGCTTCCCGCAGTTGTTTGAGAAGTGGTAAACAATATCTTTCTTCCTGCTTACCGAAATTGACGAAAAGGATCTGAGTGGTTGTCATATTATCTTTGGGAAACAGATCCAGTTGATTCATGACATCGAAAATACGGTCGGCACCGAAGGATATACCTACTCCCGACATATTTTTTAATCCGAAAATACCGGTCAGGTCATCATAACGTCCACCTCCGGTGATACTACCGATCTGGACATCTAAGGCTTTTACTTCAAAAATAGCACCGGTATAATAACTCAAACCACGGGCCAGGGTAAGGTCCAGTTTGATTTCGGTCCGGATGTCCACATCCTTCAGATAATCGAATACAATGGATAGTTCTTCGACACCTTTTAAACCGATAGGGCTATCCTGTAAAATAGTTTTGAGTTTTTCCAGCTTCTCACTATTACTTCCTTCCAGGTTCAAAATAGGTTGCAATTTGACGATTGCTTCTTCGGTGATTCCTTTTTCCCGTAATTCAGCATTAACCTTGTCCAGACCGATTTTGTCCATTTTATCGATGGCTACTGTAATATCTGTCAGCTGGTCCGGATAACCTATGATTTCTGCAATTCCTGCCAGTATTTTCCGGTTATTGATTAATAAACGCACCTTGATTTTCAGACGCCGGTATACTTCGTCGACCATTTGAATCAACTCTACTTCATGCAAAAGCGAATCACTTCCGACAACATCTACGTCACATTGATAAAATTCCCGGTAACGTCCTTTCTGAGGCCGGTCGGCCCGCCAAACCGGCTGGATTTGATAACGTTTGAAAGGAAAGGTTAATTCGCTTTGATGTTGTACGACAAATCGTGCGAAAGGGACAGTCAGGTCATAACGTAATCCTTTTTCTGAGATCTTGTTGGTGAGCTTTATACTATTCTTTTCTAATAATTCCTGATCGGAGATGTTCCCGATAAAATCTCCTGAATTTAAGATTTTGAATAATAGCTTATCCCCTTCCTCTCCGTACTTGCCCATTAAAGTGGACAGGTTTTCCATGGCTGGCGTTTCCAGCGGCATATAACCGTATAGTTTAAAAACACTCTTGATCGTATCGAATATATAATTGCGCTTCACCATGATTTCAGGTGAATAATCTCTTGTTCCCTTTGGTATAGAAGGAAGTTGTGCCATAATTGTATTTGTTGTTTTTCCTTACAAAAGTATATAAAAAGTGTGATTGAAAAATAATGGTATTGGTGATATTTTTATTTTTTTGGAAAAAAATTGTTGGGTAGAATTGTGTTTGTATTTATTTTTTTCAATTTTGTAATTGAAATCATGTTAGATCAGATAACCATAAATAAGTTTATTGCCGGCGATGTGAAGGCTTTTGAACGTTTGTTCCGGAAATATGCGCGAAGTATGCAGCTTGTGGCATTAGGACTTTATCGGGATACAGCTGTGGCAGAAGATGCTGTTCAGGAAAGTTTTGTGTATTTGTGGAACCATCGGAAGGAGATGAAGCCTGATATTGCCATAGAGGGTTATTTATATTCTTGTGTGCGGCATTATGTGTTGAATTATATCCGGCATCAAAATATCCGGATCAGGCAGGAAAAAGAGATTGTGCGTGAGCAGGAATGGTTAGCGGGGTTGACGTACGATGAGATTGATGTAGATGCTAAATTATTGACTATAAAGAAAGTAATTGATGCATTGCCGGAAGGATGTAGAAAGATATTTGTGATGTCTGTAATTGAGGGAATGAGCTATACAGATACGGCCAAGGAATTGGGGGGGGCGGTGAATACAGTAAAGTCACAAGTGAAGATTGCTTATAAGAAATTAAAAAATACGGTTCAGAAATCTCCTGATAATATGTATCTTACTATTTTATTTTTACTTTCCTTAAAAAAAATACTATAATTTTTTCACCCTTTCGGGATGTTCATGTTCTTTATAAAAGAATTTCAAAATGCAGGAGCATGGATACAAGTACCAAAGAGGAATTATTCCGTAAAGTATGGGCAGCTCTTTATGAAGAGGGGAACAAAGATGAATTGCAGGTGCGGGAAGTTGTCGACCAAATGTATATGGCTGTGAAAGAACCGGAGTTGGATATAGAAGAAGTGTTTGATAAAGTACAAAGGGAGATAGGTACGGTAAGGAATAAGGAGCGGAGATTATGGTGGAATGTGATAAAGTATGCAGTTGCCGTAGTGTTACCTTTGGGGTTAGGTGTGGCGGGATATATCCTTTGGAATGGCCGTGGGAATGAGCAACAGCAGCAAATGGAAGGATATGTACGTCCGCAGAATGCCGTTATGCTGACTTTGGCATTTGGAAAAAAAATTGCGGTAGATGAGCAACAGCTGGAAGAATCTCTGACGACCGATGCGGTAACTATCCGCCGGGATAGTATCGAGGGCCTTGTATATGAGGTAAGTGGACAGAAAAATAGGGCGGCAGAGCGGTTTAATATATTGGAAGTTCCTGTAGCGGCGGAATATCAGTTGCGCTTATCAGACGGAACGGTTGTGTATTTAAATTCGGACAGCCGCTTGAAATATCCGGAAGTATTTACAGGTAATGAACGTAAAGTATATTTGGAGGGTGAGGCGTATTTTGAAGTGGCTAAAGATAAGGAACATCCGTTTAAGGTTATGGCGCAGGGGGTGGAAGTGAATGTTTTGGGAACGCACTTTAATGTAAATGCTTACCCGGAACGTACCGATGTCGTGACAACGCTGGTAGAGGGGAAGGTGAGGGTTGGGAGAGGAACACGTCAGATTGTATTGGTTCCGGGAGAGCAGGCTGCTGCGTCGGCAGAGAGTTTGAACGTGAAGAAAGTGGATGTACGGGAATATATTGCCTGGAAAGATGGACTGTTTGTGTTTAGCCGGATGTCGTTGGAGGAGATTATGAGACAGGTGTACCGTTGGTATGGGGTGGAAACGGTGTTTTCCGACGAGACCGTGAGAGCTGTGACTTTTACGGGGATAATCGACAAAAGTATGCCGTTGGGAGAATTGTTTAAAGTGATAGAGACGGTGGTGGACGTGCGTTTCGTAATGGATGAAAATAATCAGGTAGTTATTACTGCAAAATAAACACCGGCAATTTGTTCGTAGCTATGCCGGTGTTTGAATGAATTGTTTATTCCGGAATTGTTGGTAGCAATCCGGACATGTTTAATTTTAATGTTCAAATTTATGAAAAAAAAGCAATCGGAGGTTGCTGCGTTGTATTATTTATTTAAAAAATTACTGCGTGCAATGAAAATTACTCTTTTTCTTCTATTGGTTTTCTTTATTCAAGTGAATGCCAAGACGTATTCGCAGCAGAAAAAAATCTCGCTGAAATATGATAATGTAGAGCTGGCAAAAGTGATGAAAGCAATAGAGAGACAAACGGATCTTTATTTTTTCTTTAATGACCGGGTATTGAATACCGGTCGGAAAGTGTCGGTTAAAGTAGAGAATTCAACTTTAGAGAGGGTTTTGGAAGAGTTGTTTTATGATAGCTATAGCTGGGAGGTCGTGAACAGAATGATCGTGCTGAAACCTTGTGAAAAATCCGTTGTACAGGAACAACAGGAAAAAAAGGTATTTAAAGTGACAGGTGTGGTGGTAGATGTAAAAAAGCAACCACTTCCAGGAGTGACGGTCAGACTGGTGGGAACTTCGTTGGGGACGGCAACGGATGAGAATGGTAAGTTTGAGATAACGTTACCGGTGACAGAGGGAGAATTGGAATTTTCGTTTGTTGGATATAAGGCAGAGCGTAAAGTTTTGAAACAAACCAACCCAATGCCTATGGAAGTTGTATTGACAGAAGAGGTGACAGAGATGGAGGAAGTGGTTGTGACAGGTATTTTTATTCGCAAGGCTGAGAGTTTTACAGGTGCTGCAACGACTTTCAAACAGGAGGATTTGAAGCGATTGGGTAATCAAAATATATTGCAGAGTTTGAAAAATATGGATCCCTCCTTTATGGTTACAGAGAGCGTGGATTTTGGTAGTGACCCTAACCGGATGCCTGATATTCAGATTCGCGGGGCTTCTAGTCTGCCGAATGTGAAAGGTGAGTATAGATCAAATCCCAACTAACCTTTGTTTATTCTGGATGGTTTTGAGGCAACGGCAGAGAAAGTATTCGACTTGGATATGAACCGGGTGGCATCGGTCACGTTGTTGAAAGATGCGGCTGCAAAAGCAATCTACGGTTCGCGGGCAGCTAATGGGGTCGTGGTCATCGAAACCATACAGCCGGAGAAAGGGAAACTGAAGGTGAGCTATACGGGGGATTTGACGGTGACAGCTCCGGATTTGACGAGTTATGATCTTTGCGATGCAACCGAAAAACTGGAAGTAGAACGGACGGCAGGAAGATACAACGGCCATTTTCCGGTAGATGACCAATGGTTGGCGGAGGAATATAACGTGTTGAAAAAAGAGGTGGAACGTGGTGTGAATACCTATTGGCTGGCAAAACCTTTACATACGGGTTTCGGTCACAAACATTCGCTCTATTTGGAAGGCGGAGATGATTATTTGCGGTATGGAGTGGATTTGTCATATAATAAAGTGGCGGGTGTGATGAAAGGTTCGGACAGGGAAACAGTATCGGGTGCGATAACCTTGTCGTATCGGTATAAAAGCCTGTTGTTCCGGAATGTTTTGTCGACTACATTTAACCGGGCGGATGATTCGCCTTATGGGAGCTTTTCGGAATATACGAAATTGAATCCTTATTGGACTTCAGAGGATGAAAATGGTAATGTAAAGCAGGTATTGGGATCGTATAGCCAGCGCGAATGGCAGGAAGCGACGAAGTATTACAACCCATTGTATAATGCGATGTTAGGTACGAAAAATTTTGCGAAATATACGGAGGTGACGGATAATTTTTATGTAGAGTGGCAAATGTATAAGGATCTGAAGTTTATAGGACGTTTTGGATATACACAAAAACAGGATAGTAGGGAAGATTTCTATCCAGGCAGCCATACTCGCTTTGCAGAGTGGACGGGAGACCGTTATTTTCAGCGTGGTTCGTATTACATGAAGGATGGGGTGACGAAAACATTGAAAGTGGATGCGACGCTGAATTACTCGAAACAGTGGAACAAGCACCTCTTGTTTGCCAATTTGAACTGGAATATGCAACAAAATTCGTATGACTGGCACAGCATGGAAGCTTGGGGGTTCTTGAATAACAAGGTGGATCACGTTGCATTTGCCAAACAATATGCGGAGAACGGCCGTCCGGGGGGCGATGAGGAAACTACTCGTGAAGTGGGTGTTGTCGGAGCCGTAAACTATTCGTACGACAACCGTTATTTGGCAGACTTGTCTTATCGTTTGAGCGGGTCGTCTATTTATGGATCAGACAACCGTTGGGGTGGTTTTTGGTCGGCAGGTGTTGGTTGGAACCTACACCATGAGGCTTTCTTGAAAGAAGCTGAATGGTTAAGGCAGTTTAAATTAAGGGCATCGGTCGGTTATACAGGAAGTCAGAATTTCAATCCGTATCAGGCAATGGCGACGTATAAATATTTTACGGATGCGGAATATGACAATATCGTGGGAGCTTATTTGATGGGCATGGCGAACGACAAACTGAAATGGCAGCAGACAAGGGATGTGAATGTGGGATTTGATGCACAATTGCTGAAAGGAATGACGGTACGTTTCGATTATTATGTCAGTAATACGGATAATTTATTGGTGGATTTTGATCTTTCTGGTTCTACTGGTTTCAATACATTCAAGGAAAATCTGGGAGAGGTACAGAACAGAGGATTCGATGCAACCATAAACTGGAGAGTGTACGAGAATACAAAGAATGATGCTTATGTGACTTTATTCGGATCTGTATCATCGAATAAGAATGAAATCAAGAAAATTTCGGATGCTTTGTCAAAATCGAACGATGAACAGATAGATGATGAGGGAAATCCGCTGTCGACTAAACCTTATACCCGTTTTGAAGAGGGACAATCGACAAGCGCCATTTGGGCGGTACGTTCGTTGGGCATTGACCCTGCGTCGGGTGAAGAGATGTTCATAGCCCGGAACGGGTACCGGACCTATGTGTGGAACGTGAATGACCAAGTGGTATGTGGAGAGGCAAATCCTAAATTCCAGGGTAATTTCGGTTTTAATGCGGAATGGCGGGGATTGGCAGTGAATTGTTCGTTTGCATATAAAGTCGGCGGAGAGTATTACAATCAGACGTCGGTGGATAGAGTGGAAAACGTGGATGTGCAGTGGAATGTGGACAGAAGGGTTTTTACGGGGACATGGAAAGAACCGGGTGACAGGACATTTTTCAAGCGTGTGGAAAGTACACCTACACAAACTTATCCGACCTCGCGTTTCGTGGAGAAGTCGAATGAGTTGTCGTTGTCATCGTTGAATGTTTCCTATGATTTTAAACGCTTGAATGTCAAAAGGTATGTAGAGCGACTGAAGATTGCCTTTTACATGACGGATGTCTTCCGTGTTTCAACTGTGAAGGCGGAGAGAGGATTGGAATATCCCTTTGCCCGAACTTGTTCGTTTAGTTTGCAGGCTACTTTTTAATGCTAAATAGAAAGATATTATGAAAAAATTTACAAAAATATTGTTGATAGGATGCTTGTTGGTGACGGTGTCATGTAACAATTGGCTGGACGTGGACCCGAAGTCGCAAGTGAAAGACAAAGATTTGTTCGCATCGGAAATGGGCTTCAAGGAAGCGTTGTCAGGGGTCTATTCGTTGATGACAAAAGAGGCGTTGTATGGGAAAGAATTGACTTTCGGATGGTTAGGTGTATTGGGACAAGAGTGGACGTCTGTTCCCTATAATTATGAGGATGACCAGAAGTATGATTTTGAGAATGCGGCATCGGAGGTACGGATTGATTCGGTATGGACTGGCTTGTATAATGCGATAGCAAATGCTAATAAGCTGCTGAAAGAGTTGGAAGGAAAAGAGAATTTGTTTAGCGGTGACAATTATTTTATCATTAAAGGTGAAGTATTGGCATTGCGGGCATACTTGCATTTCGATTTATTGCGCATTTTCGGAGCGAGTTGCACAGTGGGAATGGAACGGATTGCGATTCCTTATGTGACGGAATATGCGCCGACGATTTTCCCTCAGGAAAAGGTCGGGGATTTTGTGGGTAAGGTATTGAAGGATTTGCAGGATGCGGCGAAATGTCTGGAGAATGACCCGATATTGACAGGACGCACTGTTTCAGAAATTGACGATAACGGCTATCTGATGAATCGTCAGGTGCATTTGAACTATTACGCCGTAAAAGGTTTGATGGCAAGGGTATATTTGTATAAAGGGGACTATGCGAATGCAGAAGTGTGTGCAAAAGAAGTGATTGGCAGCGGATGTTTCGAGTGGGTAAAACAGGAGAACTTGACAAATGAGAGTGTAGCTGACCTGACCTTTTCGACCGAGCATTTGTTTGCGTTGAACATTGTGACCTTGGGTAATATTGTCGATAAATACCTGGATGGAGGAAACAATAGTTTCGCCTTGGAGGAAAGCAGATTATCGGAATATTATGGTTCTTCTTACGACTATCGTTATCTTTATCTGTTTAAGACGGGTGTGGGTATGAGCAATACCTTGCGTTATCTGAAAAAATATGACCAGTTGGAATCTGTTTCTTGGGCGCAGAGTTATCGTAACAAACTGCCTTTGATATGTTTGCCTGAAATGTATTACATCTTGGCGGAATGCCGTTACCATAGTTCCGGTGATGTGTTGGAACCGTTGAACGAGGTGTGTCGTCACCGTGGTGTGGCAGATTTGTCGGAAGCAGACCTTTCGGCTTTTGAAACCTTGCTTTTGGCTGAGTACCGTAAAGAAGTCATAGGGGGCGGTCAGTTGTTTTTCCAATATAAACGCTTGAATCGTTCTGTAGTACCTGGAACAGATGTGGATTTGGCAGGAGAAGGAAGATATGTGATACCGATGCCTAAAGAAGAACTGGAAAATCCGGGTTGGGTCAGCAATCAATAAAATTTAAAGATAGAACGTATGAAAAAATATATATTTATGTGTCTTGCAACTCTTTTGTGTTTAGAGGCTTGTAAAGAAAACGAAAGACAACTCTTCGCTTTGAATGAGGATTTTTTGAATATTTGGTTTGGTGGGGTAGAATTGACTTCACGGACAGATAGCACGGTGTACAATTACTATTACCGTCCTTTGACGCTTGAATATGATTCGGTGATGTTTCATGTCCGGGTGGCAGGGATGCCGTCAGCGGTTGATCGTACCTTTGAATTGGAAGCTGTGGAGGGTGACCTCGGCCAGGTAATTGCCGGCGAGCATTATGTCGTGAAACCTTATGTGATACCCCAGGGGGAAGTGTCGGGTATTTTTCCGATTTACCTGAAGTCAACAGATGATTTTAAAAATTCTTCTTTTAAAGTGGTTTTTGCGGTGCGTGAAAAAGACGGCTTTCGCGGTGGTGCGAGGGAATATGCCCGATTGTATTTGATTGTGGAAGATATGGAAAAGAAACCGTTTTACTGGGAAGAGGATTTGGAAACTTATCAGCCATTAAGCAAATTTTGGGGAACATATAGTGCGGTAAAATATCGTTTTATGACGCAAGTTATCGGAGTCCCCGTTACTCGTGTATGTTATGGTGCTGTTATTCCTTCGGCTCCGGGGGAACTGACCTATTCGGAAGCGGTTTATTGGCAAAATCGATGTCGTCAGGAATTGGAGGCGTATAATAATGACCCGGCGAATCCTGACCGCCCCCTCTCGGATGAATACGGACCTATTTCATTTTAAATTGTATGTTTATGAAAGTATTGAATAATGTATTGTGGGTGCTTGTATGGGTGTTTATGGCGAGTGCTTGCTATGAGGATAAGGGTAATTATGATTACCGTGATTTGGATGAAATCATAATTGATACGGCAGGTGCGGGAATCCGTACCGACTATTCGGTTGCACTGCAGGAAACGCTTGCAATTCCTCTGAAAGTATATTGCAATGGGAAACTGGTGAACGGTTCCGAAAAAGACTTTCCGGAATTGGAATTCAAATGGGTAGCCATACAGCAAGAAACGACGACTCCTATTCTTTCCAGCGATACGCTTTCAACTGAAATCGAGTTGAACGTAGCGGTCAGTTTGCCGACTATCAATTGGACATTGATTTTTTCCGTCCATAACAGACAGACGGAAACGGATGATTTTATGAAATTCAATCTGAAAGTACATGCTGGCTTGAGCGAGGGGTGGATGGTGTTGTACGAGCGGAATGGGAAAACCGATGTCGGTTTGATTGCCAATGACCTGGTTTCACCTGATGTTACACAGGAAAAGATAACCTTGGATGTATATTCTTCTTTGAATGGGGAGGCTATGAATGGCAAGCCGGTACGAGTCGTTTATTCCATGTCAACGAAACCGGAAGTCGTTTATCTTGTTTCTGATCAGGAAATAATGGGTGTTGACCCTGTTTCTTTTACGTCGCTTTATACTTTTGACAATCTTTTTTATGAAGTGCCTGCCCAACGGAATATCACTTGTTTTACAGTATCTTCCGGACGGCGTGAATTCATGGTAAATGACAATAAGGGGTATGGTTTGAATGCTTCTTCGATGGGGTCGAATCGGAACACGCTTAAATTCGGAGTACCTTGTAAGGATGAGAGTGGAGAATTGGCACCCTGGTGTGCCCAAATGGCGACTGCGGGTTATATGGGAGTTGTTTACAATCAGTCGACACAAAAATTCCGTTGCCTGAAAAATAACGGTTCGGCATTGTCTGATTTTTCGGTGCAGGGTAAAGAGGCCGCATTCGATTGTAATCAAGTCGGATTAGAACTTGTTGCCAGCGATTTCGGACGTAATAATTATGAGCATATTCTGATGAAAGATGCTTCGGGACATCATTATTTGCTCGTTGCTGATTTTTGCGGGATATTCACTCAGAATGCTATCGGTAAAGCTAAATACGACCTTGGCGGTTGTGAAGGTTTGGATAAAAAAGTGGTATCCGTGACTGCCGGTTATAAAGGAGAGATTTTTTATTATGCAAGTGGAAATACCTTGTATTTGCTTGATTATAAGTCAGTGCCTGCGAAAGCGACTCCTGTATGGACAGCGCCTGCGGGGACGGAAATTACTTGTGTCCGTTTGCAAAAATACCTTTATGGTGCAAGTGGTAACAAGCCTGTCAATGATTGTGAGGTTATTTATATTGCGACTGCCGATATTGCAGGTGAGGGGGTTGTTTACCAATTGCGTGTAGATCCGTCGAGTGGCGTAGTGGATAAAAGCTCTGAGAAAAGTTACGACGGTTTCGGACGTGTTATGGATATGGGGTGGAAAAAACAATAACATTAAAAATATTTAAAATGATGAAATCAACTTTTTTAATTGCGTTTTTTAGCATAATGGCATTTTTAGGGGGCGTGCGAGTAGATGCCCAAACTATCCGCTTGAATACAGCCGATTTGAAAGCAATAAAGGCACAAATGGAAACGTCGGATAAACAAGCGGCTGTCGATGCCGGCATCCGTTTTTTCAACGGAACCTGGAAAGAGGCATTGGCAGAGGCGAAGAAATCAGGTAAGACCATATTTATGGATTGCTACACCGATTGGTGTGTACCTTGTAAGCGTTTGTCAAAAGAGGTCTTTACCTTGAAAGAAGTAGGAGATTATTTCAATGAACACTTTGTGAATGTGAAGATGGATATGGGTACAGGAGAAGGAAAAACGATGGGCAAACAATGGGGGGTGAATGCCTTCCCGACCTTGCTGTTTTTTAATACTGAGGGAGATGTGATTCATCGGATAGTGGGTGCTCCTGATCTCAAAATATTGCTGGCGGAAGGGAAACGGGCCGTTGAGAGGAAAGGATATGCCTGGATGAATGAGCAGTATGCTTCCGGTAACCGTGAGCTTGCTTTCATTCAGTCTTATATGGAGGTGTTGTCATTGGCATCCGAGAGCCGGAAAGCGGAAAATATTTGCGTGGACTATTTCAAAACATTGGATAAGAACAAATTGACAGAACGTGAATATTGGGATTTTTTCCGTAAATATATTAAGGATGTTGACGATGAGACGGCCGTATATGTGTATAAACATCGGGCGGATTTTATTGCAGCATTGGGAGAAAAGGAAGTGAATAAGAAAATATATTCGTTGTACAATTCAGGTGCATACCGTTATTGGAAAGAGCAAGAGGGACAAGGTACTTTTGATGAGAAAGGATTTGAGAAATATGTCAAACGATTGATGAAAAGTGATGTCGGCGGTAAGGAGAATATTGTGGAGGATGCCCGGATGTTTTATGCGGAAAAACAGGGAGATTGGGCTTCGTTTATAAAGATGGCTACAGAGCGTTTGGATAAAGGTGGCATGTCGGATTTTATCGTCTACAACTGGGGAATACGCTTGAATGTAGAATGCCAGGACCCGGTTTTTCGTGAAGCGATTGCGGCATTGACGGAGCGTAGAGCCAAGGAATTGTCGACATCTACAGAGCCGTCAGACATACAGATGATGAAAAGTTTTGAAAGTATTGCCGATCGTATCCGTCATCCTGAGAAGTATAAAAAACAGTCTTCGGTGGTTACGATCAGCGGTAAGGTAAATGCATTACGTCCGGGAGAGAATGTGGTTCAGGTGGTGAAACAGGAAGGACATTCCAAACAAGTGATAGATTCCTGTACTATTCAGAGTGACGGAACTTATGAAATGAAGGTGACTGTAAAGAATCCGGGTTTGTACGAGTTGGATTGTCAACGTGGACAAAAAGCGACAATATGGCTCGGTGATGAGGATGTGAGTGTGGATTTCCCTGGTTTCGGAACATCGAAATTTAAGGTTATGCGTCCAGCCTATTATGCTGTCAAGGGGCGAACCAATAATGAAGTGTTGGATGTACTGAATTGGGAGTCTATGCGTTTCATGAGAATGGTAGGTGATATCGGTAGAGTACTGTATGGATGCAAAGACTTGTCGGCGGAGACACAGCGGGAATTGAATGAAACTTTGGGAAATACTTGTCGTGCAGAATATTTTGATTGTATCAGTCATTGGGCTGATATATATGCTGACCGGGAGTCTGTGGTGGTATTGCTTTCACAATTGCAAGATGATAAATACAATGCAGTGGTGGAGCGTATAGCGAAAAAATTGACAGAAGCTTATCCGAATAGCGAGGCTGTAAGGAATTTCAATATTACGTTAGAACAGAAAAAACGGTTGTATGAAGGAATGCCCGCTCCTGAATTTTCTTTGTTGACAGCAGATGGAAAGAGTAAGTTGGGACCGTCTGATTTTCGAGGGAAAGTGCTTGTGATTGATTTTTGGGCTTCCTGGTGTGGCCCGTGTCGGGGTGAGATTCCGAATGTAAAGAAGGCTTATGAGACTTATCATGAAAAAGGCGTTGAGTTCCTGAGTGTTTCTATCGATAAAGATGAAGTAGCTTGGCGTAAAGCCTTGGAAGATGAACAAATGCCTTGGTGCCAGGTATTGGCTCCACAGGCTGGTAAAGAGGTGAAAGAACTTTATCAGTTCAGTGCTATCCCTTTTATTGTTGTAATTGACAGAGAGGGAAAGATTGTTGGTAAGAATCTGAGAGGTCAGATATTGCTGAATAAACTGGAAGAACTGACGCGATAGATAGTGCTTCCAGCGGAGAAAGTATGTTTGCAAGGGACTGTCTAACAATAAAACGTTATTCAGTCCTTTTTTTGTATCCTCCTGATAATATATATTTTTTCAGTAAGTTTTAGGATGTCTTATTATTTCTACAATAGTAGCCTTTTTAAGGCTATTCAGCAATAAAATGTGGATTGGTGTTTATATACATGTTTACTGGGAATTATAATAAGCGGATTACTGAAACTAACTGTCGGTACGGATAATTCCCGAAAATATTTTGTTGATAATGGTTTCGTTTTTATTCCAGCCATTGCAGCCATTGCAGCAGCAGTGTGGCGGCGAGAAAATGATTACCCGTCCGTTTTTGCAAGTCTTTGCGGAGCAGGTCCAGCATGCAGGCTTTTTGTTTTTTGACGGCGCTTTCCGTAATACCTAACAGTTGGGCGATTTCGGCATTTTTAAGCCCTTGTTGGAAATGAAGTTCGAAGATCCGGCGGTATTTTTCCGGCAGGCGTTCGATGGAATCGTACAACAGGTTGAGAGTTTCCTGTTCGATGATACTGTTCAGAAATTCGGTACGGTCATCCTGTTGCGAGAGGTAATTGGATTGCGCCTGGTTTTTCCGCAGAATATCAATCGCTGCATGATGGATGCAGGAATACAGAAAAGCTTTGAGCGTGAGGACCGATTTGAAGCTTCCCCGTTGTTCATAGGCCTTGTAAACCGCATCCTGTACACAATCCTCAGCCAAAAAAGCATAATCCGGTCCCAGATGCCGGGAGGCATAGACTAGCAATTTAGCGTATAGCTCGTTGTAAAAAGTCCCGATGTTTCCGGATTTGAATTCCGAAAGCAGCTGTTCGGTTTGTGCCATAACATACGAATTTATACCACAAAAATAGTTATATTTTTAAAGATCCTTTATTATCTGTCCGGAATAAATAAAATTTCTTTTTTTACTGTCCTTTTTCCATCCTTTTACGTCTTTTAAATATAATCTTAAAATGTAAAAAAATGAAAATGAAAAAACAGACACAGTGGTGTTTTGCAATTATGCTTGCCGGAATGCCTTTCTGGAGCAGTGCTCAGCTTCTGAAAGGAAAGGCGGACGGCGGAATCCAGGAGTTGCAGGTAGGAATTTCCTTAGACGGTGACCAGGGGGCGATGGAGTATAGGCCGGTGGAGTTGAAGGAAGACGGTACGTTTGAGTTCGATACCGGTCTGGTATCACCTTTTAATGATGTTATGGTTTTTGTCGATGATAACGAAATTGTCGGTGCTCATTTGGAACAGGGAAAAACATTGGAGTTGATACTCCACAGGGAAAAAGACGGAGATTTGAAGTATACTTTCCGCGGGGATAACCGGGGGTTGTCGGAATTCTATACCCGGTTTGCACGGGCATTCGATTTTATGCGTTATATGCCGATGGATGCTCCGGAGAATGTGAGCAGTGCGGATTACCTTGCTCTGTTAGAGAAAGAGGCGGAGACGGTGAAGGCACTTTTGCCCTCTGTTACCGGTACAGAACTCAACCGTTACTATACACGTCTGACAGAAGCTACTGAGAAATCGTTGCGCATCCGTTTGTTGAGAGAGGACAAAAGCAGGGAAAAAGAGTATCGGGAGTTGCTGGCTTCTATCGATGTAAATGATGAAATTAGTATGAGGAGCGATCTGGCCGGTATGTATATACATTGTAAAATTCCGGCTGAACTGCTTGCTTATGGAAGGGATATGACTCCTTGGGCTTTGCACTATATGGATACGGTGGATTATTATGTGACGAATCCTGTCGTGAAAAAGGCTTTGGTGAGAAATTGTGCGGCTACTTATTTCTGTTTCGGTAAGGGCGGTGACTATATGAAATTTTGGGATAGGTTCCGGACCTTCGCCGGTGATTATCCGGAGATCATCCGGGATTGTGAGGAACGGATTGCGGGTATCTGCCGGACGGCCAAGGGAACTGATGCCGGTGATGCCGTTTTGCAGACTCCGGATGGGAAGACTTGTAAATTATCCGATTTTTTTGGTAAATTGACCTACATTGACGTGTGGGCTACGTGGTGCGGTCCCTGTTGTGCGGAGATTCCTCATTTGGAGAAATTGGTGGAACGTTTTAAAGACAATGATAAGATTCAGTTTATCAGTATTTCAGTAGATACCGCTCTTAAAGCATGGTTGAATAAGCTAGAGAAAGACAAACCGGCTTGGGCGCAATTCATCTTCCCGAAAGAGGAGGCCGCACGCTTCATGCAGGCATGGGGAATCAGCGGTATTCCCCGTTTTATCCTGATTGACCGCAACGGGAAAATATATGCGGCCGATGCGCCCCGTCCTTCGGATGAAGGCCTTGTAGAGATATTGGAAAAAGCGATGAACGAAGAGTAACACACAGGCGAAAGCCATAAACGACATCTTATGAATACGGTACCGGAATATACGGAAGAGATTGCCCGTTTGATTTTGCAGCGTATCTCGGGTACGATCGGCGAAGAGGAGGCCGGGTTATTGGACGCGTGGCGGAAGGCCGACCCGGCAAACGAAGAGACTTACCGGCGTTTGTTGGACAGCGCTTTCCTGGAACGGGAATGGAGGCGGATGAAGTCGGTCGACGCTTCGCGGCCCCTGGCAGATATGCAGGCGAAAATCAGGAGAGGCAGGTCCCGCCGTCTGGTGGTCCTAGGGAAACGGGCGGGCATTGCGGCTGCTGTCGTGACCGGACTTATTGTGGGAGGAGTTGTTTTTTTCAGACATGAACCGCAGCCTCCCCTGACGGTTGAAGGAATCGGGGGGCAGGAAACGGCTTTATATGCTTCGCAGATTCATCCGGGAGAGACAAAGGCCGTTTTAACGACGGATGACGGACAGGTCATTGATTTGGGAGCGGACGCTGTCAGGAACGAAAAGGCCATAAAAAACCGACGGATAAAGGGAAGACAGGAGAATTCGACCGATGTTCCACGCTTCAATCACCTGACTACACCACGAGGTGGGGAGTTTGAAATTACTTTGGAGGACGGTACGAAAGTGTGGTTGAATGCCGAATCACAATTAAGCTATCCCGATACGTTCCGTTCGGATGAACGGCGTGTGATTTTAAAAGGAGAAGCGTATTTCCAGGTGGCGCACAATGAGGAAAAACCGTTTTATGTGGAATCAGACGGCCAGTTGGTGCGGGTATACGGTACAGAATTCAATATCCGCTCCTATGAAGAGGACGCGGCAGTCTATACCACCCTCATATCGGGAAGTGTGGCGCTGCAGGTGGCTGGAAACCTGAATGCCGAGTTGTTTCTTACACCGGGACGTCAGGCCGTGTTTGACAAGAAAGAGGCTTCCGCTTTTGTACGTTCGGTAAATACGGAGGTGGTAACCGGTTGGCGGAAAGGGTTGTTTGTCTTTGAAGAGCAGAATCTGGGACAAATCATGGCTACTTTGGCACGGTGGTATAATTTCGATTACGAATTTGCAGATAATGTCCTCAGCGAAACGGTGTTTATGGGGAGTGTACCCCGCTATGGAGATTTCAACGAAGTATTGGAGATTTTGGAAAAAAGCGGTGGATTGAAATTCAGGCTGGAGAATCACACCGTTATTATTTCGCACAGATAAAAGTGTACTAACTAAATTTATACGATTATGTTAAAAATGAACATCAGGCAGTTGCTTGGAGTAGTGGCCTTCTTGACCTTTTTCTCCGGGGGAGCGATGACTCAGAATCTGAGTGTGAGCTATAAAAACAAGCCATTGGAAGAGGTATTGGCCGATTTGAAACAAAAGACAAATTATAATTTTGTTTATCAGAAACAAATTTTGGCAGGTACCCGGTCTGTGACGGCAAATTTTAACGATATGCCTTTGACCTACATCCTCGACCGGGTGTTGTATAACAACGGTCTGGATTATGAAATTGTGAAAGAAAATGTGATTATCCGTCCGGCGGACAAAGAGAATTTTAAAAAAGTAGTCAGCGGCCGGGTGGTTGATATCCAGAATATACCTATGCCGGGCGTAAATGTACGGGTGAAGGATACCGGAACGGGAGTGGCAACGGGCATCAACGGCGAATTTTCCATTCCGGTGGAGGGTAGCCATCCGGTATTGGTTTTTTCGTTTATAGGTATGCACGACAAAGAACTGCGGATTACCCGCGAGACACAGAACCCCGTTGTGGTAGAGATGCTGGAAAACGCCACCATGATGGAGGAGGTGATTGTTACCGGTTATCAGAACCTTAAGCGAGAGAGTGCTACTGGTGCCTATCAGCTTATCACGGCCAAAGAGATGGACAACCGCTATACGACGGACATTGTCAGCAGCCTTGAAGGTAAGATTCCCGGGTTGGTGAGCTACAACAACGGGCTGAAAAGCGGCGAAGACGCGCTTACTATCCGGGGCGTGGGTTCCTTTCAGGCAAAGACCAGTCCCCTGATTGTCGTGGACGGGTTGCCTATCGAAGGGTCGCTGGAAACGGTCAACCGTTATGACATTGAGAGCATTACCGTGCTGAAAGATGCCTCTGCTGCCTCCATTTACGGGGCACGGGCTTCCAACGGGGTGATTGTCATCACGACCAAACGGGCACGTCAGGAGAAACTCTCCATCGATGTCAGCGCCGACCTCACCGTGAGCGAAAAGCAGTGCTACGGTAACCATGAATGGGCGAACGCTTCCGAATTGCTGGAGCTGGAACGCTATAATTTCGATTATGTGGTGGGAAATGAGGATGCCTACCAGACATTGTATGGGCAGTATAGCAGCCAAAGAGAAAAACTCTCGCCGATTATGCAGTTGATGATGGACCGGCATACCGGCAGGATTTCAACCGATGCATACAATGCGCAGATTGCCGAATGGAAGCAAAACGACTATCGCAAAGAGTGGCAGGATGTAATGCAGCGCAAACAGATTGTACACCAGTATAACGTGGCGATGCGCAGCATGGGCAAATACCTCAACTCCAGCATTGTCATCAATTATAAAGGCGACAATACGGGCATGACCCGCCAGCACGACAATGCCCTCAATATGAGCTATAAAGGCGATGTGGAACTCGTCGACGACCTGCTGACCCTTTCCGTGGGCCTGAACCTGATCCGGGAAAACAGCAAGACCCATGCCGATTATTTCGGTTTTAAAGGCATGCACGCCTTTGCGCCCTACCTGAGTATGTACAATGCCGACGGCACACCCGCTGCCATGAAGGCCGAAGTGGATTTGAACGAACCGGCCCTGAAAAACCCCGCTCTGGGACTGAAATCCGAGGAATACAACCTGCTTGACGAAGCGCGGCGGAATTTCACGAAAGCCAACCGCACCAACCTGCGTTCTTTCGTACATGCCAGTCTGGACATATTGCCGGTACTGAATCTGAATGCCCGCTTCCAGTATGAGGATATCACTTACAAAAGCGAACGCTATTTAGAAAAGGAATCTTATGACATGCGCCACCTTTATAACTTGTTTACAAGTGGCGGGGTGCACTACATTCCGGATGGCGGTATGCTGAACATCGATACGGAGAACGGGGCTTATTACACCTTCCGCACCCAGGCAAACTATGGGCAGGAGTTCAATGAGAAACATGCCGTAGAGGCAGCTGCCGGTTTTGAGTACCGCGAGACGAAAACCCGTTCTACCCATACGCTTCTTTTGGGATATGACGACCAGACACAGAGTAACTTGACCAATATGGTGAATCTCAAAGACCTCAGAGACCTTCAGGATTCTGATCTTGGGGTCAACTACTCTCCTGTCGGGAGCAGTCCGGTGGATGATCTCAGCGGTAACGGAGCGGGATTCCGGACTTCGGAAGTCTTACACCGTTTCTATTCCCTTTATTTTACCGGCGGATATACTTATGGCAGACGCTACAGCGCGTCGTTCTCCTGGCGTGTGGACAAGACCGACCTTTTCGGTGCGGATCCCGAATTCAGGGGACGTCCGTTGTGGTCGGCAGGTTTGAGCTGGAACCTGAACAACGAGGCATTTATGAAGCCCTGTACCTGGCTGGATGTCCTGAAACTGCGTGTCAGCTACGGACTGACGGGTAATATCGACTCTTCGGTGTCTTCGTTTTTGACGGCTTCGTTGGGCGTCAACGGTATTACAGGCAATAAGCAGGGGACGCTGAATACGCCTCCCAACGACCAGTTGCGTTGGGAAAAGACGGCTTCCTGGAATACGGGTATGGATTTTTCCTTTTTCAGCAACCGGTTGAGCGGTTCGTTGGATTGGTACCGGAAATACAGTTCCGACCTGTTGACCGTGACGGATCTCGACCCCACCACCGGCTGGTCTTCTTTGACCATCAACAATGGCGAGGCCTTGAATACGGGTATCGAATTGGCGCTCAATGGCGAAATCCTGCAGGCCGAAGACCGCCGTTCCCTGGGCATCAGCGCTTCTTTGAATTTCGCTTACAATAAGAACGAAGTAAAGGCAATAGAGCATGAGGAACCGGACGGGTTTGGCTCTATGCGTGCTTTGCATGAAGGACGGCCGGTCAATTCGCTTTATTCCTGGCGTTTTGCAGGATATATGACGGATGCACTGGGCTACCAGCAGCGCGGGTGGTATAAAGCCGACGGTTCTGTTTGTACATCGGATGTCGGAGGTCCGGAATTTACACCGGATGACGTTGTCTTTTCCGGTAGTCTTGACCCCAAATATGTCGGGAGCTTCACACCGCATATCACCTGGAACGGCTTCAGCCTGTCCGCCATGTGTTCCTTCTACGGCGGACATAAGATGCGGGCGAGGACAAGCGATTATGAGACAGTGGGGAGTGCAATGGGATATGCGGGCGATGTGGTTGTGCGGGGGTTGCTGAATTATTGGAAGAGTGAGAACAAGGATGCCTGGCGTGCCAACGGATATTTGGGAATGACCGGTGTCGAAAATCAGTATAGTACGGAATATATGGATTGCACGGTTGTTCCGGCCGACTACCTGAAGGTGCGCAACATCGTGCTGGCCTACGATTTTTCCAGGACGCTTTGCCGGCGCCTGGGCATGAGCGCTATGCGTTTGCGCTTCCAGATGAACAACGTGGCCACCTGGGCACGCAACAAATGGAACATTGATCCCGAGACAGTGGATCCCTTCAGCGGTGCAACGCTGGATAAGACTCCGCGCAGCTATACCGTCAGTCTGAATATTAATTTTTAATCCGAGAAATGATGAAAAGAATAGGATTTATCATGCTCTTGTGGGCGTTGTTGACAGCCTGTGAGGATAAATTGGACATTACCCCGAAAGGGATGACTGTATTGGGGAAGGTGGATGAACTGGAAACCCTGCTGAATCAGAGCTATGGATTTGGAGCGGTTACAGACCTGGGAATTGTGTGCAATGAATGTTACAGTTCTTTTGAAAATGCGGCTACCGCTTTGTCGGTGCCGAACACGCTGAAGTATGCTTACCTGGCGTATGATGAAACCGTCGACCGGGCGGCTTTGACGAAAACCGATGAAACCTATGCGGCTATTTATCAATATGTGAACTACATGAACATCCTGCTGGACAAGCTGGACGGGGCGGAAGGCGATGAGGCGAAAAAAGTGCGTCTGGCGGCGGAAGCCCGGGTGATGCGTGCTTACCTGCACTGGCTGGCTGTGAATATCTATGCCCGGCAGTACGACGAAGCCACTGCCGGAACGGCGGGCGGTGTGGCTTATGTGACCGATTTGGATGTGACCGGCGAGAAAACGAAACTCTCTGTGGCCGAGGTTTACCGCCTGATTCTGGAGGATTGCGCCAAAGAGCAGATCGAATGCCTGTCCGATGCCACTCCCGATGTCTGCCGGGGCGGGAAAGCGTGGGGGTATGCCGTGCGTGCCAAAGTGCTCATGCAGATGAAAAAGTATCCCGAGGCATTGGATTGTGCTTTAAAGTCAATTGAATACCAGAATACTCTGGAGGATCGTTCGGTAGTGGTGGCGTCCGGCAGCTGGTCTTTGCTTGACAGGGCTCCCAATAATATATTGTTTATGCGCAGTGGTAGTGCACCTTTCGGGGAAATTCTGTCGAGGGAGACTGCCCGGCTTTTTGAAGAGGGCGATTATGTGCGCTATTATGCTGTAATGGGCGGCGGAGGCGGAGATGACGGAGAAGATGAAGATTATGGTGAGGAAGAAGACGGTGAAGATTGGGGCGATGAGGATTGGAGTGATGAAGGCGGGGAAGGGGACCGGAGCGATGAAAACTGGAGTGATGAGGAAGGCGGCTGGGAGGATGATGAAGAAGGCGGTTGGGGAGACATTCCGGTCGATCCGAATCCGATGGGTATCTGGAATTCTATGTACGGTCTGATGCTGGGAGGAATTGAGGGCGGACTGATGAATTTCTCTTTGGTGACTACAGTGAATGCCTACGGTATTACCGTAGACCGGATGTATTATACCGCAGCCGAATGTTACATCCGTACGGGGGAGATTGACAAAGGACTGCATTTGGTGGATGAGGTACGCCGTCGGCGCATTCACCCGGATTTTTTTACGGCTTACGAAGGGACGGTGCATACCGAAGAGGAGGCTATGGCGCTCTTGCAGCCCGCCAAGTGGATAGAATGTATTTCCACCTACGAAAATTTTTTCGACTGCAAGCGCTGGAATACGGAAGCGAAATACCGCCGCACGATTACCCGCGAGGTGCCCGGATCCGGCACCTACACCCTGGCTCCCGATTCGCCCCTGTGGGTATTTCCCTTTCCGAACAATGCCGTGCGTTACAACGCTTCGTTGACGCAGAATTATTAATTCGTATGGGTTGAAAATTAAATTGTAAAGCAAATGAATGGATTCAGATTATTGGTTTTCCTGTGCAGCGCCGTCTTCGCGGCGGGCTGCGCCGGAAATGCCGGTGAGTATGTGCTGACCGGGAAGTTTGAAAATGCCGCTGCCTCTTATGCCATGATTAAGTGTGGCAAAACCGTTGAAGATATGGACACCATCCGCCTGTCTGCCGATGGCTCGTTCCGCTATGTCCGGAAACTGGAAAAACCTGCCATTTCTTTTATGATGGTGCCCGAAACCGGATTCTTCAGCGTCATTATGATCAACGGTACCCGGAATCATATCGAGGCGGATTTGTCCAGGGTGGGCGACTGCCGTATCACCGGCGACCTTGCCGATGCACACCGCCTTTATGCGGAATTGCAGCGGGAGATGAAGGAAAAGACAGGACAGGATTATGCCTCTTTCAAGGAGGCCGAACTTACCTTTGCGGATTTCCGCCTCCGTGCGGAAAAACGTCTGGCTGACATCCCTGATACCACTTTCCGCAGCTTGGCGCTCCGCGAACTGGATGCTTCTGCTTTCCTGACCTTGTTCACCTGGCTGGGGCGGTTGCAGGATGCGGGACTGCCGGTGTCTTCCGATCCCGACTACAATCGTTTCATGCAGGAATGCGATGTGGACAACCCCGGGTATATGGCTATCGGATTGATAGACTATTATTTTTCCTGGTGCTGTCAGTGTCGTCAGGAAAACGGCGGTAAGGACGCCTGGCAGTATACGCTTTCGCTGGTTGCCGGTAAAATCGCTGACCTGCAGATTCGCGAAAAGGTCTACATGAATATACTGACGGAGTTTTTTGCCGGTGAGGACGCTGACGGGGAGGCTGAGGCCGTTTTTACCCGGGGGATGGACCTACTGCGGGAGGCTGAAAATCAGGAAGCTCTCCGGAAGCAGTACGGGATATTCAAAAAACTCCGCCCCGGTGCCGATGCTGTGGAGTGTGAACTGGAAGATATTACCGGAAAGGTCTTTAAGTTTTCAGACCTGCAAGGCAAGGCGGTTTATTTGGACGTGTGGGCAACCTGGTGCGGTCCCTGTTGTGAGGAAATTCCTTATATGGAAAAAGTAGCGGAGTATTTCAGAAACGATCCTCGTATTGAGATTGTCAGCATTTCTGTGGATGCTAACCGCAAGGCGTGGGAAACAAAGCTGGAAAAAGACAAACCGGAGTGGAAGCAATTCCTGCTAAAGAATTTTTGCGATTTGTACAATATCAACGGAATACCCCGTTTTATGATGTTCGACAAGAAGGGGCGGATTATCACGGTGGATGCACCGCGTCCGTCCGACCCGGAGATTATCGGTTTTATTGAAAGTCATTTGAAGTGATTCGTGTTTTATCGGGTAGGAATGACTTGTCGATTCCTGCCCGATTTTTTAGTATGTTCGGCATGAGTATTATCTAATGGGTACAAGTCCCCAATGAGCCCTAATAGCAGGAATCATACAGCCCAAATCAAGGGTGTCCATCGCGAGGTGGAATCTGAAAGCATCTGGTGGCAAACATCTGGTCTGACGAACAGAAACTTCATATAAGGCATATAACCGTGGGTAAGGTTGCTAAACAAACTAAAGCCTTATAGCTATTCGGAACGGTTGGTGTAAATGAAGCAGACATAAGATGGAAAGTTAATACCCTTATCCGGGGGCTCACGGACATACAGTATAGTTTCCTTTTTTACGAAATGTATGGAGTAACGCTTGCCGTGAGAAGTCAGCAGAGGTCATTGTAATGGGGGTATCGATAGACCCCATGAAGGACCGAACCTACTAATCAAACGATAGTAATTGAAAGTTACCTTATGAAATAAAGAATGCAGAAAACATCAGCCCAAGCTAATGACTGCCCTCAAAGAGACAGGACGGAATCCGAATGGTATGAGGGAGTGCAGACCTTCATGTGGATGACTGAAGACAACATCGTGGAAGTACCATTTGACAAAGAACACCTATTGGAAATCATCCTCAGTCCATTGAATCTGAATAAAGCCTATAAGGTAGTAGTCAGAAACAACGGTAGTGGCGGTATCGACAAGATGTCATGCGAGCAGCTTTTTTTATGGCTAAAATTCAATAAGGATGAATTGATAAGTTGTTTATAATCATGTAGTTGTAATTTGTACCTGTTCGCAGGGGAGAAATTCCCAAGGACAATGGCAAGAAACGCCTTTTGGGTATACCCACTGTGGAGATCGGTTGGTGCAACAGGCCATAAACCAAGTATTGACTCCGGTATACGAGTGTCAGTTTCCCAGGACAAGTTACGGTTTCCGCCCTAAACGAGGGTGTCATGATGCCCTTCTAAGAGCGTAAAAGACAGTGGCTGAAGGCTATAAATACGTAGTCGACCTCGACCTTGAGCGCTTCTTTGACACGGTAAGTCATAGCAAGTTGATAGAGATACTCAGCCGTACCATAAAGGATGGACGGGTAATAAGCCTGATACCCAAATATCTTCGCAGTGGTGTAATAAACCGGGGCTTGTTCGAGGTGAGTGCAGAAGGTACTCCCCAGGGAGGTCCTTTAAGTCCTCTGTTGAGTAACATCATGCTAGGTGGGCTTGATAAAGAACTGGAGAGACGCGGGCTTCCCTTTGTCCATTACGCAGACGATGTGCTGATATTTTGTAAATCCAAACGTGCCGCCCGGCGTGTAAGGAAATCAATAACTCGGTTTATAGAGGGAAAACTCTTCCTTCAGGTAAACCGTGAAAAGACTGTTGTGTCTTATGTAAGAGGAGTAAAGTTCCTGGGCTACTCCTTTTATGTGATGAGAGGACAATGTCTCCTAACAGTGCATCCCCAATCCAAAAATAAGCTGAAATCGAAACTCAAAGAGTTGACAAGTCGCAGTAACGGTTGGGGCTATGATATCAGGAAACAGAAACTCAAGGATTACATAAGAGGATGGATTGCCTACTTCCATCTTGCACAAATAAAACGCCTTTGTATTGAAACCGATGAATGGTTAAGGCGACGTATACGCATGTGTATTTGGAAATCATGGAAGAATGTCAAGACTAGAGTGGCCAACTTAAAGAAATGTGGTACTCTTGACTGGCGGGCATATCAATGGGAAAACACTCGTCTAGGCTATTGGCGTGTGGCAAACAGCAGACTGGTAACCTCTGCAATGTCTAATGATATGCTGCGTAAGGCTGGCTATGTGGTACTGATGGACTGCTATCTCAAATGGTGCCCAAAATAGGAACCGCCGTATGCCGAACGGCACGTACGGTGGTGTGAGAGGTCGGAAAACGAAAGTAGGAAGAAAATTACTTCGTTTTCTTCCACTCGATTTTTTCTCCTTTCTTCTCCCTTTTTAAAGCATGGGATACTCTATAACGTAGGTTTGTGTGTAATAATTTTGTAAAGTAAAATTGCTGGTTATCAATTTGTTGTGTGTATTATTGAATTTTTTTTGAAAAAAAGTGTGTAAAAAATTTGGAAATGGGATATTAATGTTTCTATCTTTGCAGCCACAATCAGGAACCGATGTATTGAACAAACGGAGGAGGTGAGAGGGTATGATGGGTTGGTTTACAGGTTTTTATGTTGTGCAGAGTTCTTCAGAATATTGCCCTGGTCGGGTTCTGAAAAAAAACTTCAAAAATTTCTTTTGAAAAGTTTGGAAGTAATGAAAAAGTCCTTACCTTTGCAGCCGCTTTCCGAAACG
>NZ_CFKYFN010000071.1:0-17268 GCF_985060555.1 Odoribacter sp.
AGTTGCTGAGTTATAGAGTTATAGAGTTATAGAGTTGTTGGGGGGCTGAGTTAATGGGTGGGGTGTTGTTGCAGATAATGGATAAATTTGTTAATTGCTACAGATAGGCCCTGGCAATCCTGGAGGAGTAATTCACTTTTTTCTTCGGATATGTAGTTTAAATCTTTAGCAATATAAAGCATACTTTTAACTTCTCCACAGCTTCCTTTAGATATACAGAGAAAGCGTTTGAACATCGGATTGCTCCCGGATTCAAACCCTTCTGCGATATTATTCATTATCGAAATAGCTGCCCTTTGTATCTGCTCATTAAAACCCATATCTTTAATGGATGCAGTGTTCTGGTATATTTCCTTCACAATCCTTCGGGCTTCCTGCCAAATATTCAATTCTTCAAACTTAACTACTCCTCCCATAATTTATTTATTTAAATTCATATATAAACTCAATAACTCAATAACTCAATAACTCAGCAACTCAGCAACTCAGTAACTCAGCAACTCAGTAACTCAGCAACTCTATCCCCTCTAAAAACTCTGCATACTATACAATTTAGTATAAATACCATTCAGACTCAGGAGTTCTTCATGAGTTCCCCGTTCGACGATTTCTCCTTCATGGAAGACACAAATCAGGTCGGCATTTTTGATGGTAGACAGGCGGTGGGCGATCACGATAGAGGTACGGTTTTTCATCAGATTATCCAGAGCTTCCTGTACTAGTTTTTCCGATTCGGTATCCAGGGCAGAAGTGGCTTCGTCCAGGATCATGATCGGAGGATTTTTCAATACGGCACGGGCTATACTCAGGCGCTGGCGCTGGCCCCCACTCAATTTGCCTCCCCGGTCACCGATTATGGTTTGGTAACCGTGTTCGGTTTGTAAGATAAATTCGTGTGCATTAGCGATACGGGCAGCTTGTTCAACCTGTTCCAAAGTGGCATTTTCGATACCGAAAGCGATGTTGTTATAGATCGTATCGTTGAATAGAATAGGATCCTGGTTTACATTCCCCATAAATTCCCGCAAATTATAAAAAGAAAGTTCCCGGATATCAATACCGTCGATACAAATTTTTCCACTATTCACATCGTAAAAACGGGGTAACAAATCGACAAAGGTACTTTTTCCGGAACCCGATTGGCCGACAAGGGCTACCGTTTTTCCTTTCGGAATGACCAGATTGATGTTTTTGAGTACCTGTTTACTTTCGTTATATGAAAAGTTGACGTCTTTGTATTCGACAGCTTGTTGGAATTGTTCCAGTTTTCGCGGATTTTCAGGTTCCTGTATAGAAGATTCTGCAGCCAGAATAACGTCTATACGCTCCATCGCTGCCAATCCTTTTTGGACGCTGTAATAGGCGTTAGTCAGGTTTTTCGCCGGATTGATGATAGAATAAAACAAACCGATATAGATAATAAAACTTGGACCCGATAAGTTGCCGGTATTATTCAAAATCAGCGTTCCTCCGAACCACAGGATGATGACTACGACGATCGTACCGAGAAATTCACTCATCGGATGGGCCAATGAACGCCGCCGCATCAGACGGTTTTGTATTTTCCGGTAGCTTTCGTTTTCCGTTGAGAATTTTTCAGTCATTTTGGGCTCTGCATTGAAAGCCTTGATGATTCGCAAACCGGATAAAGTTTCTTCCATTAAAGCCAGAATTTCTCCCATTTTCGTTTGTCCTTCCCAAGAACGGCGCTTCAGGTTTTTACCTACCCGGCCGATCAATAAACCCATAATGGGGAGAAGAATGAAAACAAATAAAGTGAGCTGCCAGCTCATAAACAACATGGAAGTCAGATAGACAATAATCAAAATCGGACTTTGGAAGAGCATATCCAAAGAACTCATCACGGAGGCTTCTACTTCTTGTACATCTCCGGTCATACGGGCGATAATATCTCCTTTGCGCTCTTCGGAAAAGAAGGGAAGAGGTAAGGATAATATTTTGGCATAGATTTTACGACGGATGTCCCTGACGACTCCATTCCGGATATAAATCAATTCATAAGCTCCCAAATAGGCGAAACCGGTTTTTAAAGCAGTAGTTACGATGGCTACCACCCCGATCAGAATTAAGGTTGTCGATGGACCGTAAGTGTATTTGATCGTTGTGATGTAGTAATTAAAAATTTGTCCGATAGATTCACTGTTAAATTCGAAAGGAACAAGTTCAGTTACATCCTGTTCGTTGTTGAATATAATCTTCAGGATAGGTCCCAGCATCGCGATGGAAAGACTTCCGAAAATCGCATGGAGGAAATTGAAGATGATACTTTTGGTAACCCGGAGTTTATAAGGTGGAATAAAACGCTTGAGAATAAGGATTAAATCGTGCATAGGTAAAGTTGCTGAGTTGTTGAGTTGCTGAGTTGCTGAGTTGCTGAGTTGCTAAGTTGCTAAGTTGCTGAGTTACTGAGTTGCTAAGTTGCTGAGTTACTGAGTTGCTAAGTTGCTAAGTTGCTAAGTTGCTGAGTTACTGAGTTGCTAAGTTGCTGAGTTACTGAGTTACTGAGTTGCTAAGTTGCTGAGTTACTGAGTTACTGAGTTGCTAAGTTGCTAAGTTGCTAAGTTGCTGAGTTGTTGCACTCTTAAACTCCAAAACTCCAAAACTTCATAACTCTTTAACTCTTTAACTCTATAACTTAGTAACTCTATAACTCAGCAACTCTTTAACTAAATTCCTGTATAATTCGAGGGAGTAATCTGTTTCAGAGTTTTTTTCAGTTCAGCTGAAATATCGAGTGTGTCGATAAATTCTGCGATAGATTCCTGTGTAATTTTATTGTTGGTACGTGTCAAGGCTTTCAGTGCTTCGTAGGGGTTGGGATATCCTTCACGGCGCAGAACGGTTTGAATGGCTTCGGCCACGACCGCCCAGTTTTTTTCGAGATCTTTTTCGATCGCTTCTTTATTGATAATAAGCTTGTTCAACCCTTTCAAAGTCGATTTGACAGCAATAATCGTATGGGCTAAAGGGACACCGATGTTCCGCAGTACGGTTGAGTCGGTGAGATCTCGTTGAAGACGTGAAATCGGCAACTTATTACTCAGGTGATCGAATATGGCATTGGCGATGCCCAGGTTACCTTCTGAATTTTCGAAATCGATCGGATTTACTTTATGGGGCATAGCGGACGAACCGACTTCACCGGCTTTGATTTTCTGTTTGAAATAAGTCATCGAGATGTAAGTCCAGAAATCCCGGTCGAGGTCGATAATAATATTATTGATCCTTCGAAGGTTATCGAACAGAGCTGCAAAATTATCGTAATTGGAAATCTGGGTCGTGTATGTTTCCCGTTCGATTTTTAATTTTTGAGTTAAAAAGCGGTTTCCGAATTCAGCCCAGTCGATTTCCGGGAAAGCAATGTTGTGTGCATTGAAGTTACCGGTAGCTCCACCGAATTTTCCGGAAATGGCTACTTTTTTCAATAACTCCAACTGACGGCTCAACCGGTAAGTGAATACTTTGAGCTCTTTCCCTAAACGGGTAGGAGAAGCCGGTTGTCCATGAGTTTTGGCCAGCATCGGCACTTCTTTCCATTCTTCGGCCAGCTCTTCGAGTTTGGCGATCAGTTCGTCGATGACAGGATAATAGACATCGTGAACGGCATCCCGGAACGAACAGGGAACCGCTGTATTGTTGATATCCTGTGAAGTCAGGCCGAAATGGATGAATTCTTTGTATGGTTGCAGATTTAAAGCATCGAATTTTTCTTTGATAAAGTATTCGACAGCTTTCACGTCGTGATTGGTGACTTTCTCGATGTCTTTGATCCGCTGGGCATCTTCGACGGTGAAATTGAGGTATATTTCCCGTAATTGCTCGAAAGTCTGGTGATTGAAACCGGCCAATTGGGGAAGAGGTATTTCGCATAAGGCAATAAAATATTCCACCTCCACCGTTACCCGGTAACGGATTAAAGCACTTTCAGAAAAATAATTGGACAAATTTTCGACTTTATCTCTGTATCTCCCGTCGATCGGGGATATTGCTGTTAATGGTTGCATAGTATATAACAAGTGAATATTAGATTTATGTTCTACGAATTTGGTTCAATCAGACAATCTGCACTATTTTTGCTCACAAAAATAGAAAAAATAGCCGGAAAATCTGCTTTTTCCTCCTTACATTTGTCTTCAATTTAAATTGAGTTTGATAAAATGGGATTCTTTACAGGGATACAGCTTTATGGAAAAGCATTCGGAATTTTGTTCAGCCGGAAATTCTGGTGGTTTTTACTTTTTCCGGTCATTATTTTATTGCTATTGTTCATTGGGGGAAATATCCTGATTTCTTTAGCGGGAGATAGCCTGTACGGCTTGATCGAGGCTAAGCTTACTGCCTGGGTGGGGGGCATCTCCTGGCTGCAATGGGTGACGACCACGACAAGCGTGCTGATTAAGATTGTATTGCGGATTCTGTATTTCTTCCTTTTCGTTGCTTTCGGCGGATATATTGTGCTTGTCGTTATGTCGCCGGTATATTCCTGGCTGTCCGAACGGACGGAAGCTCATCTTACCGGAAGGGAATTTCCCTTTAGTTTCAGGCAGTTTGCCTGGGAGATTTTTCGGGGAATTCTGATCGCCCTGAGAAATATGATTTTTCAGTTGTTTATTTCTTTTGTATTATTTCTTTGCTCATTTATTCCGCTTGTGGGGGTAATCGCTCCTTTTGCCATCTTCTTTACCTCGGCTTATTTTTACGGTTTTGCCTTTATCGATTATGCTATCGAGAGAAAGCGTTTTAATGTCAGACAGAGCGTCCGTTATGTGAATAAAAATATCGGTTTGGTGACAGGAATAGGTACTGTATTCGCTTTGGCTCTTATGATTCCGGCCCTAAGCCTGGCCGCTTGTTGTTTTGTGTCATTATTGTCGGTAATTGCCGGTACTATTGCAGTAGAAAGGATGAACGATAAATCTGTTAAATAAAGCAATCGCTATTTTCCAACCCATCTGCATCGGATTTGCTGTTCGATTTCTTCTTTGGAGAGGGGTGTGCGGATTTCTGTACGGAAGGGGTGACCCGGGAGCAGATCTTTATAGTTGTCTGTAAAAACCGCTTTTACTCCGGGGAGGTAAAACATGACATCACAGGCCAGACGGTCGGTGGTGGCTGTCAGGTATTTTTTGCCTTGCTCTTCGGATATTTGAATCTGAATATCGGGTTGTCTGAGCAGTAACTCTTTCGGTAGAGCAAAATATACATTTTGGCGGTCTACGATTTTTTTGCCTTGCCGGATGGTGATGACGGCCATGGTTTCCCGGTGTGAATTGTCTTGCAGCAAACCGGCGATTGACGATGCTGCGATTGGGGCGGCTTTGTTGGCTTTGATTTTATATTTGCCTTGCCGGGTTTGATGCAGTTTTCCGTCGAATCCTTTTATCTCTAAGGTATAGGTTCCTGCGAGAGGAGTTGGCAGATCGTTTACCACCCAGAGTTTCAGACTGTCTGCCGTTACCTGGGGAGCTAATATCACCGGCTTGCAGGCTTCCCGTAGCGCATACTGGGCCGCTTTCCAGTTGTGGTAATAATCGGTTGTCGACCAGCTGGCTACCGGCCAGCAATCGTTCAGCTGCCAAACCAGCGATCCCATACAATAGGGCATATGCCGCCGATGTGTTTCCATGGCTATTCGCATGGCCCGGGCTTGCAATACCTGGCTCATGTACAGCATTTGCCCGAAATCTTCCGGTACCTGATAATACCAGCCCATGTATTCCCGGATGCGCAGGTTGCCGATTCCACTGCGTTGATGAGCCGACATGATCTCCGATTCGATGTCGTAATCTTCCGGTAAAGTGTATTGCCGGACGGTTTCAAATTCAGGGAAGGATTGGAAACCGTGTTCACTGATGAAACGGCCGATGTTTTTTTCGTATTCTTCAAACTTGTGTTTTTCGTGCCATACCCCCCAGTAGTGGTTATCCCCCCGGTTGGCAGGACGGATTTCATGGTCTCCGATTTCCGGTCCCGACATCGGTGAAGAAGGCCAGTAATCGTCTCCATCGGTATATTTTTCAATCACTTCGGGCAGGAGCCGATGGAAGACATCGGTGTAGGCCTTGAAAATCCGTTCTTGTTGTTGCTGGGTATACTCTCTTTTCCATCCCCAACCTCTCCAGGCTGCATCTATTTCGTTGTTACCACACCACAGGGCTATACAGGGATGATTTCTTAGCCGGATAACGTTATCGACGGCTTCTTGTTTTACATTTTCCAGAAATTCAGGATTGCCGGGATACATGGCACAGGCAAACATAAAATCCTGCCAGACCATGATGCCGTGGCGATCACAGAGTTCATAGAAATAATCGTCTTCATAAATACCTCCACCCCAGATCCGGATCATATTCATATTGGCATTCGCGGCATCCGTCACCATTTTTTCGTAATCCGAACGACTGATTCTGGGGAGAAAAACATCGTTGGGAATGGCATTGACTCCTTTGGCAAAAACAGGGATTCCGTTCAATTCAAAGTAGAAAGTTTCTCCCTGGGTATCTTGCCGGCGTACTAATTTCAGAGAACGCAGACCGGTGGTTACTTCGCGGCTGGCAACTACTTTTCCGTCTTTTTTCAAATCGATCCGGAATGTATAAAGGTTGGCTTTTCCTAAACCGTTACTCCACCATAATCTGGGTTTTTTAATGGTAAACGGGAGGGTTAACCGGTTTTCTCCCGGTTGGGTTTCCACCTCGCTTTTCGCCAATATCCGGGAATCACATTTTACTTCTGCGATCAGTTTTTCGTGATGTTCCGTCGTCAAACGGACAGATGCTTTCAAATCGGCTTGTACGGGAGTGACTTGCGGCTGTTCGATAAAAACCTGTTCGATATTCAGGTCATCCCAGCCTTCCAGGAAAATCGGCCGCCAGATACCTGAAGTGACTAACCGCGGGCCCCAGTCCCAACCGAAATGATAAGGGGCTTTCCGGCTGAAAACGCTCACCCGGTTAGGGCCCATTCCTCCGTTTTCGCTTTGGTCGTTGGAAGCCGGCAAGGGTAATCCGTATTTTTCCATTTCTTTCATACCTTGCCGGATGGGAGAACGAAAGCGAAGATGCAGTATATTTTCTTTATCGGAAAGCAGGCCGGAGACATCTGCTTTCCAGGTCCTGAACATATTGTTGGTAGATAGAAGAGGCTGACCGTTCAGGGTGATGTCGCACCAGGTGTCTAATCCCTGAAATACGAGTTGTTTGTGTTTTTGCCCGGCCAATTGTTCGTCCACCTGAAAACGAAGTTCGTATTCCCAGTCGGCTTTATCGATCCATTGGATGTGTTTTTCATTGTCGCGATAGAACGGATCTTCGATGATCCCATTGTTTATCAGATCGGTATGTACTGTCCCGGGTACTTCGGCCGGTAACCATTTACCGATATGGTATTGCCTGAATTGCCAGTTATTTCCTAGCTCTTGCCGTATGGGAGGGGTAGAGGCAAAACTCATCGAATAGAGTGAAAAAACAACTAAGGTAATTACAAATTTGCTCATAACCGGGATTGAAATAATGAAACGTTACAAATATATGCAAAGGCGGGAGTAAAAACAACAAATTTGTTTGATTGATTTTGCCGGGCTGCATCTTATATTTATAAAAGAAAATTTGATGGAAGGAGTTGGATAAGATAAAAAAGCTTATATTTGTTTACCTATTACAAAATACCGATGATGCTTATGTCAGGGATATATACGTTCAGGAAGCTTGTTTTGCTTGTGCTGGGGATTTGCTGGTTGAACACGCTTGGGGCTGCCGAACCCGAAAAAGTCGTTTATAAAGTGGATATTAAAGACGAGATCGGTCCGGAAGTGTGGCGTCTGGCCCGAAAATCTTTCGACCTGGCCTGGCAGGAAAAGGCGGATTATATTTTGATTCATATGAATACTTACGGTGGGATGGTCGTGTATGCCGATTCTTTGCGTAGTATGATTCTGAACTCACGGAAACCGGTATGGGTATTTATCGATAATAATGCTGCCTCTGCCGGGGCATTGATTTCTATTGCCTGCGACAAAATCTATATGCGCGAGGGGGCGAATATCGGGGCGGCTACGGTCGTGAATCAAACGGGTGAGGCGATGCCCGATAAATATCAGTCCTATATGCGCTCGATGATTCGTTCTACGGCAGAAGCTCAGGGCAGGGATACGTTGGTTCAGGGCAGGGATACGGTTTATCGTTGGAAGCGGAATCCGCATATCGCCGAAGCCATGGTGGATCAGTCTATTTATATCCAGGGTATTACCGATAGCGGACGGGTAGTGACTTTCACTGCCCGGGAAGCCATGAAATACGGTTTTTGTGACGGAATGGCAGAAAGTGTGGAGGAAGTATTGAAAAAAGAACAGGTTGAAAACTATACGATCCGGAGCTATCATCCTACCGTCACCGATCGGATTATCGGTTTTCTGATCAATCCCGTGATACAGGGATTGTTGATTATGGTCATTGTCGGTGGTATCTATTTCGAATTGCAGACCCCGGGGATCGGTTTTCCTTTGGCTGCCGCCCTGACGGCTTGCCTGCTCTATTTCGCTCCCTTGTATCTCGAAGGGTTTGCCGGGTACTGGGAGATCATTGCTTTTGTCGTGGGAGTCGTCTTGTTGCTTCTGGAAATTTTTGTGATTCCGGGCTTCGGTGTAGCAGGTATTTCCGGAATTGTATTGATTATAGTGGCCTTGGTTTTTGCAGGGATAGATCATTTCTCTTTCCGTTTCCTGGGTGATTTTGTACGTCCGTTGGTGCGTTCCCTGTTTCTGGTGGTGAGTGCTTCTTTGGTATCCTTGTTGATGAGCATGTGGTTGGGGGCTAAATTATTCGGGAGCCGTCGTTGGGCTTTTGCCTTGCATGCTGAACAAAAACCGGAAGACGGTTATGTAGGAGTAGATTTGTCGGTACGGGAAGAAATCGGCAAACAGGGGATCGCGGTGACAGATTTGCGGCCTGCCGGGAAAGTGGAAGTAGGCGGAGAAGTGTATGATGCCGTCTCTTTGTTGGGAGATTATATCGAAAAAGGAAATCGGGTGATGATAAAAAAGTATCAGGCAGGACAGGTATATGTCGTGAAGTGTGAAAAATGAAGATTGTAATTAAGTAGGATGGGAGTTACTGATTTACAAGTGTTGCAGGCTTTTAAAAAAGGACAATTGGAATTGTTTTACCGTAGAATTTATCCGGGATTATTGTTGTATGCTGTAAAAAATGCAGGTGACCGGCATGATTTTCTGGCAGAAGATTGCGTACAAAATGCTATTTTTAATGCCTGGAAAAGAAGAGACTCTTTTGATTCTATCTATACATTGAAATCTTTTTTATACACTTCTGTAAAAAATGAGATCATCAGCCTTACCGGAAAGGAAAAGCACAGGAACGGTATTCTTCCCAGCTGGAAAATGAAGCATTTTTTGCCAATACGGTTATTGACCAGGAGACACAGTTGTTGTTGTTCAATGCTATTCACAGCTTGCCGGATAGAGAACGTCAGATTTTTGAATTAAGTTTTATTGAAGGTTTGAAAAATATTGAAATTGCCGAACAATTGGGCGTTTCGGATAGTACGGTTAAAAAGGCGAAAGCCAAAGCGCTCGAAATTTTACGGGAAAAATTGGATCCCCGGTTATTTCTTTTTTTCTTCCTGGGGTAATAAAGAGGACCGATGGATAATAAACGAATTTACGATAATTATGCTTTTATAAGCTATAAGCGTGAAGATGAAAAATGGGCGGAATGGCTTCAGCGTAAACTGGAAGGGTATAAATTACCTACAATACTAAAGAAGACAAATCCGTCATTGCCCAGGCATTTACGTCCAATCTTCCGGGACAAGACAGATTTAGGGGGGGGTATATTAAGCGATGAACTTGAAAAACAATTACAGAGCTCTGAATTCCTTATTGTTATCTGTTCGCCTCATGCCTCACGATCGGAATGGGTGAACAAAGAAATTCAGGTATTTATCGACGAAGGACGTTTGGGAAATATCATCCCGTTTATTGTTGAAGGACTTCCTCATGCCGGTTCTGCTGTAGAGGAATGTTTCCCCCAGGCATTGAAGAATATACCCAAGGATAAGGAGTTGCTGGGGATTAATGTACAGGAGATCGGTAAAGAACGGGCTTTTATTAAAGTTATAGCCCGGATGTTGTCGCTTCGCTTCGATAGTTTGTGGCAGAGATGGCAGCGGGAGAAAAGGTTACGTCGTAGTTATGTCGCTACGATGCTGGCTTTTTTGCTGATTATCTTTTATTTTTTTGCTATTCCTTCAAGGGTAGAGCTCACCGTGAAAGATTTATCTCACCGATTGCCGTTGCCTTCCTGTGCAAAAATTATTTTCAACGGTACAGAACAGAATATCGGTTCTTTGGATACAGTTTTAATCCTGGATAATATCCGGCCATATTATAAAGGACGGCCGTATATGTTGGAATTTAATGCCGGTTATTACGATACTTTACGTTTTCAGGGACATTTTTCCTGGGGAATGACGACCTATGTGACATTGGAGTTGAAACGTGACAGTACGTTCGGTGTCTATCAGGGAATAGTTTACGATGAACAAGAGGGGGTGCCTGTCCAGGATGCCGTTGTTACTGTCGATAATCGGACAACCAGAACCGATGTCCGTGGGATTTTTAAAATAGTTTTTCCCTTACAGGAACAGACTTTGTCCAAGTCTGTCCGAATAGAGAAAGAAGGCTATCTTCCCCGTTTACGGGTCGACGAGTGTCCTGATGCCAAAAACCTTACTCCTTATCCCATGCGGAAAAATACGTAGGACCGGCGGGTGGGCTTGAGTTAAAAGAATTGTTCCAGCATACTGATCGGGTTAAAATTAAATGAAAAGAACGATTATGATGAAGTATCAGTCAATAACCATACTGTTTGTTCTGCTTTTCTTATTCCGGATAGCACAATCGCAATGTATAGAGACCGGGTATGTCAAAGAATATAATGGGGTTGAGGAAAAGACACCTTTGCCAGGAGTAGAACTTCAGGTGGTCGGTTCTCCTTCGGCTGTCAGTGACGAGCAAGGACGTTTCGAACTTCATTTTGCCGTGTTAAAGCCAGGACAGGCCGTAAAGTACAATGAGATTTATAAACCGGGATACATCCTTTTTAATAAAGAAGCGTTGGAGATATGGAGGATTTCCGATAATAAGACTCCCTTTGTGGTGGTGATGTGCCGGGAAGGTGAGTTCCGGGCTTTGAAGAAAAAGTTTTACGGGATTATTGAAAAATCGTACCGCGACGATTATCTGCGTCAGAAGAAGCTGGCTGAAACCAGTATTGCCAATGAATTGGAACTAACCGAAAAATTGAAACAACTGGAAAAATCTTATCAGGAAAAACTCAGTAATATAAATACCTATGTTGAAATCTTTGCCCGTATCGACCGGAACGAAATGGACGATAAAATAAGCCGGGCCTTGCAATTGGTGGAAGAAGGCAAGATCGATGAGGGAATACGTTTATATGAGGAATTGGAACTGATCGGTCAGACGAACGAGCAGTTGAATAAATGGAATACCGGTGAAAGGGTGATTCAGGCCGGACAGACTATGAAAAACGAGGCTCAGCAGGATTTATTATTGATGGCCAGTAAACTTCGTCAGCAAGTCGGTCTTTATGAAATGGGTGGTTGGGACTATAACGATCAGCGTATCGAAACTACTCATAAGCTGGTAGAAGTTTACCGGCTGCTGAATAAAGCCTTTCCCGGCGAATTTGCACCCCAATTAGGGCAATGGCTTTGTCTGGAAGGGGATAACTCGAATGATCCGGATACCTTGTTTGCTAAAGTTACCGAGGCTGCCCGACTTCCATCCTATGCCGGACTGATTATGTTAGGAAATTTGTATGAATACCGTTCGGTCAAGGAGATTCAGTATCTTGAGAAAGCGCGAAGCTGTTATGAACAAGCTTTATCGCTGATCTCTGCTGATGATAGTAGCCGCTACGCAGAGAAAAGATTGAATTCTTTTTATGATTTTACAGACTCGACGACCGGACATCCTATTTATTATAAAATATTGTCGGCTCAGGAAAAAACAGTCGCTATTTGGCCTAAAAGTATAATTAGTTATAATGATCCTGAGGGAGAATTGGTTTTACCTGAGTTTGTAAAATACAAAGGGGAGAAATACCGTCTCGTATCGATCGGAGCTAATGCATTTAAAAATAATAAGCGGTTGTTGTCGGTTACGCTACCTAAAAGTGTCACCGGGATCGGTGAAAATGCTTTTTACGGCTGTTTTTCTTTGGAATCTATCCGGGTGGGAGAAAATGTGGAAATGGTAGCTGAGGGGGCTGTACCTGAATCTACTTTATTGATACTTCCCGATAATACCCGGAAATTACAGGGATGGCTTTATGATTTCATTTATAAACGTTTCGAATTTATGCTTCAGGATTCGAAGAACATCGGACTTGCCGGATATGCCATTTATCATTTGGCCGACGACCTGTTGAAAGATAAAGTGACACCTGATGATCATAAAGCTTTTTATTGGTATCTGAAAGGACATATTTTAGCTGATAGTGTATACGCCGAGTGTAATTTAGCAGAAGCGGCAGCTTGTTTCAGACAAGCGCTTGAAAAGGGGGGTGCTGTTGCAGCTTATCGGCTCGGTTTACTGTATTATTGGGCCGGGGATTATCGGAATGCTTATGATTTTTATGTTCGGGCTGCCGATGCGGAAATTTTGGAGGCTGATAACCAGCTGGCTTATATGTATGCAAAAGGTCAGTATGTAAAACAGGATTTTACAAAAGCTATGGTTTATATCGACAAAGCGATTGCCCGGGATTCTGCCGATCCGAATTACATCGATTCCAAAGGGGAAATCTACCTGATGATGGGACAGCGGGATAAAGCTGCCGAAGCCTGGAATAAGGTGGTTAAAATGGACCCGGCGTTTGACCGGAGCCGGTCTGATTTATATAAAAAGCTGTATGGAATACCGCAAACCCAATTGTCGGATTCCAGTAAAAGACTGAATAATTATATCGATATTGTTCGGGCAGTGGCCCGGACAGAACATGCCCGTTTCTTTAATGCTTGTGAAATGCCTGAATATGAAGAGCTGCTGGCTATCGGAATAATTGCCGTTCAGGTGATGATAAAGAATAAAACCCCCGAACAATTGGAAAAATACAATGCTTTCTATTTGGCTACTGCAATCCAATGGGCTATTCAAAATGAATTGCAGATAAGATACAAATGGTATGGACAGGTTATTCCTCATCAAAGAATGGAGATTAAAAAAGAAAATAAGTGGTTAAATCAAAATCAAATGCTTTTTCTTTCTATATACCGGACCATCGTTTTACTATATAACCATATCGGTTTGTTTCAAGAGAATAATCTTCGGTCTGAAATTGAGAATGCAAGCCGTATTTTATTGCAGGCAATCGATAGTATCCCTGTTTCTCACCGCGATCTTGCCCGACAACTCATTTATGAACAGAAGTTTGTGAGTGAAATAGCCAAAGAACAGGGAAAAACATTTGAAGCATGTTACAGAGATATTATGCCTGTTGTAAATTTTTTGTGCCAGGCAATCAGTATAGTTGGACAGAAAATAGAATATAATAAGAACATCACTTTTGATCCGGATTTTTCTGATTCTTCCAGTATGCTTTTTTCAGAGCCTCCTAAAAAATATCTCGATATCGTTCGGATTATTGCACAGGCCGAGCAAAAAAATCTTATCGACCGTAAACAGAATTTTATCGATTACGAAGAATTGTTGTCGGTCGGAATAATCGCTGTGCAAGTTTTAACAGGAAAAAAAACTGCCGAAGAATTGGAAAAATATAGCAGTGTATACCTTGCAAGTTCGATTCATTGGGCCATCCAGAATGAATTGAAAATGCGATACAAATGGTATACTCCTGTCCGGTTCGGCAAGCTGATGAGTACTGAAAATGAGCAGGATTCGTTGCTCTCTCAATATATGACTGTCGGGCCGTCCGTTATGCCGATTCGACCTTCAGTATGAAAAATGATGTCGTAGAGGTGCTGCAAGGGGAGGAGTTAAAAGACTTGTACGATAATCCCAAAACCAATAAAGAGATTTTATTCGCTTTTACTCCGGCTAATTTTCCCAGCAGAATCCACAATCTGGTGCATAATTATTATTCGTGGTACGGTTATGAATCTTCTGCAAGTACTTCCGGTTACAACTGTGTCGTTTCGCGGGATTATGAGGAGATTATGGATCAGGAAAAAGATTTGCGCTGGACGTATTTTACAGAACCTTCCGGTCGCTTTAACGGTCGGTATAACACTAAAAAATATAATGGCGGAAAGTATGAGGCATTTTCCGGTTACTACAGCTTTGCCTGTCCGGTTGTGTTTATCCGGGCCGGGGAAGTGATTTTAAACCGGGCGGAAGCGTATATGAAGTTGGGGGAAAGCGGTAAGGCCCTGGCGGATTTGAACTACATTCGTCAGCGTGCAGGATTGTCGCCGTTGAGCGGAATATCGGGGATGGAACTATTCGATGAAATTTTTGACGAACGCCGGAGAGAACTGGCTTTTGAGGCTCAGACCTATTATGATTATGTACGGAATGGTAGAAAAATGGAAAGGAAAGAGGTTTCTGTGGCATATAGTTCCTATACGGCCCGGCAGTATAACGAAATCGATCCGCAGACTTCACGGAGAACGATGTGTCTGATCCCATCGGAAGAGATCAGTTTGAATAAGAAACTGGTACAGAATGAGTATTGAAAAAAGTCGGAAACTAAAATTTATCATAATTTGAAAAAATGAAAAGAATAATAGGATATTGTATCGCTTTCTTGTTGCTGACGGCAGAGGTATGCGGTAAACAGGTAAAAAGTGATTTGAGTGTATTGTATGTAGGAGGTTCTCCCGAAATAGAAACCATGATTCATAACCCGGAACCTGCTGTTTTGGAAAAAAGTGTCCGCAAACGTACGGCTGCATTCGAAAAATTACTGAGACGGTATTTCAGAAATGTAGAGGTGGTCAGTGCCCGGGATTATCTCCCGGAAATGTCGGACCGTTATGATGTGACTATCATGGATGGCACCCCACGTGAATTGCAACCTGCTCAGGAAATAGTGAATGAAGAAGGGATGGTTATCAGTAGGCGGAATCCTGCTTATTTGCCGGAGGATTTCGACCGTCCGATGGTATTTATCGCTGAAGCAGGCGATATCGTTGGGACACGGATCGGTGTAAAAACAGATTGGTATTGTTTGTGTCTGGATGCAGATGCGCATCATTTTAATAAAGAACATCCTATTTTTCACGGACCTTTTGAGGTGAATATTTCAGTGGAACTAAAACCGACTCCTTCGGAGGCATTCCGTTTTGTACGGACTGACGGGCAACCTTTGCCGGATTCGCTGGAAATGTGGCGGGTACAGACAAAAGGATATAAAACTGAAGAAGGTTTCCGCCCCGGAATGATCGCCAGACCCTGGGGATTTGCGGATTCGCCGGATGCCGAATACATCTCAGGGGGTGTCAGTGCTAAAGATATCGATGCCGTAGCGATGGGAAGGCATGGTAATTTCTTCTTTTGGGGATTTTCTGCCTCCCCGGAGAATATGACGGATGAAGCACAGACTGTTTTTGCCAATGCCGTGGCATATATTTCAAAATTCGCGGGCCAGACACCTATCGCCCGGAGATATAAAAGTGATATAGCCACCCGTGAATATGCCGTACAGCAGAAAGATTTTATTTCCTATAAAAGATGGCAGGAAAGAATGGTCGTGGAGAAACAGTATATAGAAAAAACGGAAGAAATCAAAAAAGTGGCTCTGGCGAAGCAGGCCAAAGGGGAGAAGCTGACAAGTGAAGAAAAAGCAGCTTTAAGGAGTACCGTAAAACTACAGAGTTATGCAGAATGGCTGAAATCCCGTGAACCTGTTTTGTTTGAAAAGTTCGGGGACAATGAACAGGCTTACAAGGATTATTTCGATGACAACCGGGATTATTTTTACGGTGGCGATAAAGTGATTTATTGGATGGTAGATGAAGATGTGAAAAGCTGGGGGATTCCCAATAATGATATCCGTTTGTTGGACAAGGCTATCGGTTGTTGGGAACGGGGAGAGGAAGTGGATAAGGCCAAACGGGTACTTACCCGTTATACGCTGTGTCGTTTCGCTACACCGCAGGAATGGCGCGATTGGTACGAAACCAATAAAGACCGGATATTTTTTACCGAATCCGGCGGTTGGTTTTTTATGGTAAATACGAGGGATTTGAGTGTGCCGGGAAATGATTATCGGATGAGGGGACAAAAGATTCCGGGTGAAGATTACCGGGGAGAGAAACGAAGAGTTCCGGAAACAGAAGCTGCCCTGAACAGTGATAAAAATCCGGTATATATGGAAATGAAAACCGAAGAGGCGGAAAACGGTAATAAGTGGGTCGTGGTAAAGATGAATATTCATCCGGGGTATCATACGTATGCCCGGGTGGCGTCTACAGATCCGTATATGCCGACTGCTTTGCAGTTTACTTTTCCGGAAGGATGGGGAGAAGCAGAAAAATTGCTGTGGCCTGTCAGTAAAAAGCTGAATGAGGCGGGAACCAGGTATTATGAAGGAGAAGTTGTTTTCCGTCAGGAAATCAAAGGAAAAGGCAAAGGAGAGGTTCACTGCACGGTGGAGTATCAATGTTGCAATGATTATATCTGCATGCCACCGGGAAAGGTGGAGCTAAATGTAAGGATCGAATAAACTAATTTAAAAGTAGAATTATTCTGTCGTTACTTATTCGTCTTCAGTGTTCGTGTTCGGGGACCCGGTTGCTTCTGTCGGTCGTCTGGCTTTTTCTATCACTGACCGGCGGAACTCCTCACTCCGCAAAAAACTTTACGTTACGTTTCCGTCAGACACCACCGGTCGGTCGTTCAGAAAAGGCAAGACGACACTCGCCAGAGCTCCAATGGTCCCCGAACACGAACACCTCCGACTCACGTTATCACGGCATGGAAAACGAACTGTGACCTGAAAGGTATAAACTTCTATCAAACAACTGTTTTTCTGAACCCTTACCTTCGGGATTAATTCAGTAATCGGTATTTTATAGGAATAATCCGGTCAGGTGACCCAGGTATCCGTACTCCGGTCAGGGTGGCCTGCCCTTTCATTCAATAAAACTTTCCTTCTTTGCCCTGTAGTGCTGACGGAAGATGCAGGGTTTTATGGCGGAAGACCATTGGAGCAGGAACGAGGGTCCGGTTAGGTTTTCCGAACG
>NZ_CFKYFN010000072.1:0-21227 GCF_985060555.1 Odoribacter sp.
AAAACTTATGAATGAGAGAATAAAAAATCAGGGAGTTTATTTCAAAATCTCGGATTAAATAGCTACTTTTGCATACGAAGAATTCTTTGAAGGTTACGCAATGCGCAGAAGGATAATGCATTAGATAACTAACTAAATCGTAACCTATTACTATCAAGAGTAATTAACCTACGCTCATTTCCAATAAATTACACTCTTTTCGTAACTTCGGCATACAAATATGCGGGCCTCCGCAATATGGGTACGGAGGAAACGCCTGATTGGCAGCCTGTGATACAAGGTGAAAATGCAGACGCTTTTTATGCTTTTTCAGACGGTTGGCCAGCCGGAGAGCCTTTGGATTATATGTTGGATATGGGGACGAAAGTAGCTCCCTATACGATGGGTTTTTCCAACTATTTCAAAGTAGGCGATTTCGACTTTTCGTTCATCATTACCGGCAAATTCGGTCATGTTTTCCGCCATCATTCTTTCAACTATCCGGCGGCGGATTCAAAACCCCTGCCCAATGCCAGGTATGCGGAAGTATTGAATTGTGATCCGATGAAAATGTTGCCTTTGCCGCAAAATGAAGAAGAATCTTCCTATGGTTCATGGTTTACTTATTATCCTAACCTGAATTACTTGACGGATAAAGCCAATCATGTCCGTTTGCAGGAGGTCAACTTAAGCTACAACGTGCCGGAGAAAGCACTTGCCAAAGTCGGATTGAAAGGATTGAAGGTTTATGCTCAGGCAAACAATCTCTTTGTCATCACCAATAATAAATACGATGAAGATCCTGAAACGCCTCTGGGAACCATGCGTTTGCAGCCCCAATATACTTTTTGATTCAAATTAGATTTTTAAACGAAACGTTATGAAAAGAGTGACTGTACAATTGAATCAAATCATAGGAGCGGTATTGCTCACCGTTTCTTTCTGGGCATGTAATGACTTTTTGGATGAACAGCCATCCAAAAGCACCCGTCTGCCTATTACACATACCGAACAATTGGATGCCCTGCTTGCCAATTATACCGATTTTTGCGAAGAACCCAACCGGGCGGCTTTCTGTGGTCACGACGATTGGGAATTCCCGGTCGAGTTGTATCAGGGACAACCGATGTTCTTCCCCGGACCGGATGCTATCCTGCAAACCTACCTTGGAGACTATGAAAATCTGGCTAAGAAAAACGACCCTTTCTGGGGTGGTGACGGCTACAAATCGGGTGAATACAGTAAGATATTTCGTGCCAATGTGGTATTGCAATCCTTGGATAATATAGAAGGGACGGGCGAAGACAAAGCGCGCCTGAAAGCGGAAGCTCATTTCATCCGGGCGTACAGCCATTGGAATTTGGTGAATACATACGCTTTACCTTATACGGCAGCCAATGCTTCTGAGCCGGGAGTGCCTTTGAAAAAGTCCACCAGCTTTGAAGAAGCAGCCGCCCGTGCCACCATCGAGGAGACTTACCGTTTCATCGAATCGGATTTGCAGGAAGCCTTGAAATGCTCTACTGCTTTGGTACAGAACGGACAAAACAAACACTGGCGTGCCAATACGGCAGCAATAAACGGTTTTGCGGCCCGTTATTACTTGAATCGTAACCGATATGAGCAGGCTTTAAAATATGCCGAAAATGTATTGAAAGAATATGATGTATTGGTTGATTACAACTCTGAAATGAACAAGGATGTCTTTGAACAAGGGGTATACTTGCCCTCAACATTCGATTGGGATGTGCAGACTTATACCAAACGTATCGCTTGGAAAGAATCGCTCTATATGAGGTATTTGACCAGTGGGAATGCGGTAATGACTTATTTCCCTTCCCAAAGCCTTTTGGATGCTTACGAGGACAAAGAACATGACCTGCGTTATCGTTATCATTTTGTAGAAGATGCTGCAGAGGTCATGTTTTGGTCTTCTTATTCTTATCCGGCTTACGTGTTCTTTTCCATGAGTCACGTCCTCAGCGGACCGACTACGGCGGAAATGTATCTGATTAAGGCAGAATGCCAGGCACGTCTCGGCGAGTACAGCCGGGCCATGGAAACGGTAAATGCCTTACGGGCGAAACGTATGGTGCCCGGCGATTGGGTGGAATTGAAAGCCGGTAATGTCAAAGAAGCAGTAACGAAAATCTTGCAGGAAAGAAGACGTGAAATGCCTTTCTCTCAGCGTTGGTTCGACATGCGTCGTTTGAATAACAACGAGGAAACGTATGATGATGTGGAAATTGTTACACGCAAATTCTATAAAATCAATGCCACGACTATTTTCGACAAAGAAGAGCCGATTACTTATACCTTGGAGAAAAATTCGAGAAAATATGCCCTGCCTATCAGTGAAAACGAGATAGAAATATCGGATGGCGTCATTAAACAAAATGTATACTAAAGAATAAACACATGAAAATCATAGGATTGAATATATTGCTGGCACTGTTTTGTTTGGCCTGCCAGCATTCCGCTTGCGTGATCAATGGAACAGGCATGCTGTCGGAACAGGAAGGGAAACAGCTTTATTTACAAGTGTTGGACAATGAAACGATGAAACCCCGTATATTGGATTCGGCACTCGTTTGTGGTGGTAAGTTCCGGATGGAACTATCCTCTGTGCTTCCCCAGACGGCTATGTTGAGCATCATGGAAAACGGAAAGCCGGCATGGGGTGCCCAATTCATCTTGGAGGATGGACAAATACATATCGCACTCCAGGCCGATAATACCGTAACCATTGCCGGAACCCCCAACAACGACCTGTTGCAACAGCACCTGACGCGTTGGTATGTTCCCATGAATAAAATGCAGGCAAACAACCGCCAGATGGGACTCCTCCGCGGTGATACTGAACAGGAAAGGGCGGCTTTGGACTCCTTGGACAAACAGAATCGGGCTTACCTACGGGAAATGCGCTTGCTTTCCCTTGAATTTGTCAAGGAAAATGTCAATAATCCGGCAGGACAGAGTCTGTTGATGGAAATCATGGGATTGCCTGATCGACTTTTGGTGGATGTGGTCGAAAGAGCCAATGCCGAAACCCTCCGTCTCCCCTTAATGCAACAGATCGTCGAGCGTGTCAACATCTTTAAGGCTGCGGCCATCGGACAACCTTTCCCGGATTTCACTGGCGAGGACTTGCAAGGGAAACAAATCCGCCTCTCCGACTGTGTGAAAGGTAAAGAATACGTATTGCTTGACTTTTGGGCATCCTGGTGTAAACCCTGTTGTGAAGAAATGCCTTCCCTTAAAAAACTGTATCGCGACTATCGGGCAAAAGGCCTGGAAATTGTCGGTATCTCTATCGATGAGGACAAAAAAGCCTGGCAGCAAAAAGTCGGTGACTTGGGGATGAATTGGATACAACTGCGTGACGCTTCCCGGGAAGCGGTGAAGAAATACGTCATAGGACCGATTCCCCATACCGTATTGATTGATCCTTCCGGCAAGATCATAGCCAAAGACCTCCGGGGCCAGGAGCTTGAAAACAAAATCATCGAATGTCTAAAATAAGTATGCCATGAAAAAATACATATTGCTTTTTCTGTTACTTGGTGGAGCTGTTGCTTTAGCATCGGCTCAAAACGCTATCAAAGGAAAAATAAAAGGTTATATCGGTGAAAAAATCACTGTATCCTATTATAAAGGAAAACAAAGACAGACCGACACTGTAGCGGTTGCTAAAAACGGTAATTTCACCTATGAAAGTGCAGAATGTGTGGCGGATGCCCTGACTGTGGGGCAACAACAATTGCTGCTTTTTATGCGCCCTGGCAGTCAATTGGAAATAAACCTCGACATCCGGGATGCCGAAAATTGGAAAGCTGTCTTCAAGGGAGATTACGCGGCTGAGAATGATTATCAGTTCATTTAGCAACAGCTCCAACAATTGCAGAATAAATTACTTACAGGAAAACACCTCCCTTTTAAAGAATTTCAGGAGAGGATTCTCGCTGCTCTCGATCCGCTTGCTGACAAATTGGAAAAAGTATCGGATAAAGAACTGAAAGCCCGGGGAGAGAGCCTGAAAAGTGTCTTTCCGTTTTACACCGGATTTGAATACTATAACACTTGTTATCGTTCGGCTCCGGACAAATTGAAAGAGGATAAGGACTTTGCTGCCTTTATGGACGGTATCGACCTGAGCGACCGAAAACATGCTGATTACAATGTCGTGTCGCAGGTCATCAATTGGAACCTTGATAAACAGAACATAACGGATGCCAAAGAGCGCTCTATGTGTTATTTCGATGTGGCGGTTAAATTGATTAAAGATGAGCAGATTCGCAACGAACACTTGTCGTCATATATGAAATGGAAATTGTCGGGGGAAAAAAGCCCTGAATTACAAGTCCTTTTCGATAAATACGCCTCTGTATGCACGGATCCTGTATTGATTGCCGCCAATCGCGACAGGTTGAATGTGGTATTGAACTATTTTAAAATTCGAAACGGGATAGAAGCGCCCGACTTCGAAATGGTGGATACGGCAGGCCACAAGGTCCGCCTCTCCGATTTCCGGGGCAAAATGGTCTATATCGACGTTTGGGCTACCTGGTGTGCCCCCTGTAAGGCGGAAATACCTCACGTGGCAACCCTTCACAAACAGTTTATGAATGACGACAGGATAGAGTTCATCAGCATATCCGTAGATACGAAAGCGAAAGGATGGGAAAAAATGGTTGCGAAAGACCAGTCTGCCTGGAAACAATTTATCGTGGAAGGCGGTACGGATTCCTATTTCTATAAAAAATATGCTATTGAATTTATCCCCCGTTTCATGCTTATCGACAAAAACGGAAAAATAGTGGAAATATCATACATGAAACCCTCTGTTCCCGGTTGTGCGGAAAATCTCCGCAAACTATTGGAGGCAAACTCTTAAAACAACGGGAATATTTCCAAACCAAACCGGCCTGTTCCGGTAGTTATGCACACAGCCCTGACCTTTTTCGGCCAGGGCTGTATAATTATTTGGATTTTGTTCCCTCAGTTATCCCAGACTTTCTGCAACTACTTCGGCAATATCTTTTACGGGCACGGGTTTCTCGGTTTTAGCGAAAGTTTTTTTACATAACGGACAAGCTGTCACGATCAGGTCGGGTCGGTAAGTCAGATAACGGTCGATGGCATTTTGGCTGAGTTGGGTGCGTTGCTGGGCAGTGATATGAATATTAGCCAGGGAACCTCCGCAACAGAGTGATTTTTTTCCATCGTAGGCAGTTGCCAGTTTATGACTCACGGCTTTTAATACTTCATCAGGTGCAGCATATACATCTGTTCCGCGTCCTAATTCACAGGGATTGTGGAATACGGTTTTTTGTTCGCTTGGATGGATTTTCAACTGATTGTGTCGTATGAGCGACTGCAGGTATTCGGTGTGGTGCATGACTTTGATGGAAAGGTTATAGTCTTCCTTAAAAGTTTTATAACAGATGGGACAGGAGGTTACCAGTATTTCAGCACCGGAATTTTTTAGGATAGCTTTGTTTTTTTCCATAATGGCTGAAGCGGCATTGTGATTTCCAGATAACAAGGCTGGCCTTCCGCAACATACTCCTTCCTTTTCGTCAATGAAAGTATAGTCGGCATGGGCCTTGGTAAAAATGGTTTGCATGGAACGGATCACTCCTGGAGTCAAATGCCCCATGCAACCGGCAAAATAGGCTATTTTAGCTGATTGGAAGGCGGTCCCTGGAACATATTCATAACTGGATTTGGTTATCCGGGTATAGTCTGAACGTTGGCTAAGTCTTAAGGCATTCAATTTCAAATCGACCGGACAAGCGGATTCACACCGTCCGCACATCAGACAATTGTCGGTCTGTGCGGCATAGGCTTTGTGATGGCGAATTTTTTTCAGGTAGTACACCGGTTGAGTGTCTTTCATATTCAAAACAGAGCCCAGTTGGCATTGATCGATGCAAATTCCACAGCGTGAACAGGAATATAACTGAAATTGGCTGATTGCAGTAAATTTGCGTCCTTGTTTCATTCCCCAGTTTTTCAGAAAAATATAAACGATTTCTGTCGGGATATGCATATACCGGGAAAAGGGAAGAAGCAGGAAGAAAAGACCCAAAGCCGAAGAATAGGCCCACCAGGCCGGGTAGGCAAGCGATTCGATCGGTAAGAAAGTGTCGAAGAAATTACCTGCCGAATGAGTCAGAAAACTACCTCCTCCGCGTACTCCACTGGTAAAGCTCTCGGCCAGAAAGCGAAGAGGGAATATTAACCACAATACCGTGAGGATGAGTAAGTCGAAAGGACGATGGTTGGTCGTCTTTTTCAGACCGAGTGCTTTGGAATACATTCGTTTCAGGAAAGCCAGGGTTAACCCGGAGAGGATCATCAACAAGATCAGATCCATCAGGAAAGCAAAAGTGTTGCTATAGGGAAATGTTTCCTGTGCCGGATGAAAATAGCGGAAAAATATGGCAAAATAAGGTGGGTTGAAAATACTGGTATGGTATACCAACGACTCGATTTTACCCACAACGATCAGCAAAAACCACCCTAATCCGAAACACATGTGCATATACCCCAGAAAAGGATTGGTGCGGAAGATTTTATGATGTACAAGACTTTCCAGAAATACTTCTTTACCGGCTTTCAGGGTTTTCAGACTGAAAACATTCCGCCGGATAGTTCGTTTGTCTTCGGTGGAGAAGGTACGAATCCAACGGGCATATTTGATGACCAGATAAATCAGGAGGATATTCAGACCGATAGTGAAAGGAAGTACAAAGGGATCGTAATACATAATTAAAAAAAGTAAAAGGTAAAAAGTAAAAAGCTATAAGCTAAAGGCTACAAAGCTATAAGCTAAAGGCTGTTTATATATTTGAGCAGGCTTAGGATCATGTGCCGGGTATCTACTCCCCGTGGACAAACCAGCAGACATTTTCCACACAACATACATTTTTGGAGGTGGTCACCGACCTCTTTGGTTTCTCCTCGCTTCACCAGCATTTGCAGTTTACGGATATTGAATTCGGTCAGGTTGCCGGCGGTACAAGTGGCCGTACATCCTCCGCATCCGATACAGAGCTTGGTGCTGGGTACGTCGGCCGTCATGGCTGTTACCAGACTTTTATCATTTTTATCATAATCGATAACCCGCGCTTCAGATATTGAAAAACCCCAAAAGTTCATAAAAGTTCAGCTTCAAAGATTAATGCTTGTTTTCGCTATGTTTCAGATATTCTCCGATAGTGATCGCTGCAGAACGTGCATCGGTCAGGGTGTCGGTCAGGTTCATGGGAGAGGAGCTGCATCCGGCGATAAAAATGCCTGGCTGGTTGGTTCGGTTGGTTCCCGTATGGGGATCTCCGACCCGGATAAAGCCATTGGGAGCAGTGTCGAGGCCTAGCATCGAGGCGAGCTGTGTGCTGCCTTCGGATGGTTCCATACCTACCATCAGCACCATCAGATCGAGGGTCATCTTCAAAGGTTTACCCACCAGTGTATCCTCGACTTTAATAAGCAATTGTTTCTCTTTGTTTTCAGAAGCTTCCGATAAACGTCCCCGTACAAATTTGATGTTGTATTTCTCCTGAGCTTCCCGGTAGAGTTCCTCATATCCCGGACCGAACATCCGCATATCCATATAAAAACATAGAATTTCGGTTTCCGGCAACATCTCACGAAGTTCGATGGCTTGTTTGACCGCTGTTACACAACAGAGTTTGGAACAGTGGTAATTACAAATCTTTTCGTCTCTCGAGCCTACACAATGAATCAGTCCGATTCGTTTGGGAATTTGACCGGTAGAGGTGGCTATGTGATGATTGATGAAGAAATTTTCCAGTTCTACGGAAGTGATCACATTTTCGTAGATACCATACCCATATTCTTCTTTCCGGCGGGCGTTAAACAGGCGGAAGCCACTGGTGACCAATAGGGCATCTCCTTTTAATAAGGCTCCGTCGCTCAGTTCCAGTGTGAATTTATTATTTTCGGTCCGTAAAATTTTGACCGGATGACTTCCCAAATGGAGGTGAATATCAGGGTGCTGGATATTTTTGCGGAGACTTTGATTCAGATCACGAGCTTGTTTCCGATCGGGGAAAAGTTGATACCAGTTGTTCAAATTCCCTCCGGTTTCGCTTTCTTTTTCGATCAATTCGACCGTTTCACCTGACTGAACCAGCCGGTAGGCTGCCTCACATCCTGCGGGTCCTGCACCTATAATAATAACACACATATGATTCTTTTTTCATTTTATATTCAGTTGTTTCAATGGGGTGGGGCAGATCAGACTTTGAGATAAGTAGGACACTGGGGATGTCCCATATCTTCTCCCCGGACATTTTTATATTTGGCCTCCGGATCATACCGGATACCCATTTTATCCAATAGAGGCTCGACGCTGACCTGATGCATTTGCAGGCCGATCTCCCAGGGATCGTATCCTAAAACCAAAGCCGCCACTTCTTCATAGGTCAGAACAGGGATACCGTAACCATCCGGACCGTAAGTGGTACCTTCCATTTCACTGATGGTGTATTGCCACTTGTCCAGAAACATGGCACAACCCGGGCAATTGGTAATAATAAAGTCCGGTTCATAGGGTTGCATGGATTCGAATTTCTTTTTCGAATTTGCGACAGAGAATCCCCGGTTGGCTAATACCAGGTAATTCCGGAAACCGAATCCGCAACAGTGTCGTCTTTCGGGGTAGTCGACCGGTTGGCCTCCCCAAGCGGAGACCATTCCCGACAATACAGCAGGAAATTCTGCCCCCCCGATGCCTTTGCTGGGAAACATTTTAGCGTAATGACAACCGATGTGGTCGACTACTTGCAAAGGGCGTCCGGTGTGTATATCTACCAGACTATATTTTTTCTGAGCTGCAATTTCATTTCTGAATTTATAGATGACATCGGAAGTATGTGCCAGGTTCTTCGGCTTTTGGAATTCCCGTTTCGTTGCTTTCCATAAAAATTCCCGGGTCTTTTCTTCCCATTCGGGATGAGTCTCCCAGGTATGCAGGATTTCTGTATAAATACCGAAAGAAGTAATGCAGGAGGGAGTCATATTTTCGAATCCGGCTTCAGTCATCAAAGCAAAATGACGGGCGACGACGGTCATGATAGTCTCGATCGGTACGACATCGGAATGATAACCGATACCTGTGCAAGTCGTGTGTCGCGGATCGTCGAGAACAGTTTTTCCCAATTTATTATTCAGTATATCCAGATAAGCCCATTCGGACCCTGGAAAAAAAGTCTGACGAATACAACTTCTCGCATAATAATACCGATCATCAGCAATCTCTTTCTGATAATCATTCCATATTTGTTGTTTACCTTCCAGATTCATTTCTTTTTCCTCTTTCTGTATTTCTCCTTTTCTCTCTTTTTTCCCTTCTTTCTTTCTAGCCTCTAGCTTCTAGCCTTTCGCTTTTTACCTCCCCCCATGTCTCCCATTGTTATCCGTATAAGTATGCAGAAAATAACTTTCCGGGTCCATCCCTTCTTCCTCGGCTTTTTGGAGGGAATAGGTTTCGATATTCTCCATGAATTCCGATCCTCCGGTTACTTCGAAGATTTGTTTCAGTTCGTTGAGCGAGTCGTCGTCGACTTTTCTTAAGGCGCCGGCTCCCGTTTGTTTGTAATTCGAATGTGTTCGTTCGTATACCTCGTCGCGGTGTTCATAAATCCATTCCCAGACAGGACCTTGTTCCGGATGCATTTCCGGTTTCACAATATCGGGAGTGACGCAATAGCCGTAATTCAGTATGTTATTTCCTAATATTCTTTTCAGGGCAAATTGCTGACGTCCTTTTTCAGATTCGGTAAACCATCCTTTTTCCTGTGATAATCTGCGTAGTGCCATGATGATTCCGCCGGGTGTATTACAGCGTGGACAACGGGTTTTGCACGACATACATTCTCCGCAATACCAAATCGTATCGGATTTCAGTAACCCTTCGATACTCTCTTCGTCCTGGCGTTGGACTGTGTCGGCTATTATTCGGGGATCATAATTGTAAAATTCGGCAGAAGGGCAAATAGCTGTACAAACTCCACAGTTCATACAACTATTTAAGCTTTCTATATAGTGAATATCTTTTTTTAAACTGTCTATTAAGGACATGATTTTACCATTTATTTAAAATGAATGCCAAAAAGGCATATCGAATCACATGCAAAGGTATCCTGATCATGCTGGAAAATAAAGATGGTAAATGCGTATTAGGCGGTGGTGTTTATACTTACAACCTGAGAATTGGAGAAGGAGCGAATTAAAGTTTGTTCTTCTTTTCTCCATTGTTCCTGAGAAAACGTAGAATTATTCTGTTACTTACTCGTCTTCGGTGTTCGTGTTTGGGGACGCGGTCGCTTCTGTCGGTCATCTAGCTTTTTCTTTCACTGACCGGCGGAACTCCTCGCAGGCTCGTCAGACACCACCGGTCGGTCGTTCAGAAAAAGCAAGACGACACTCGCCAGAGCTCCAATGGTCCCCGAACACGAACACCTCCGACTTACGTTATCACTGCCTGGCAAGCTAAACCGAACCTGAAAACCATAAATTTCAGCAAAAAAAGATTTTCCGATAAAATAACCCAATTATCCATAATCCGATAGAGGTGAGCCGGTCTGACGGTATAAAACCCGGAATCGGAATAGAAAGAAAAAAAATGAACCTACGTTTTTTGATGACTTTATCTGTTTAATTATATGGAGGTAATTGATAAGTAAAAGTTCGCTGGTCTTCCTTTCGTATCTTATGAGATAGATCAATATGCCGGAAAGCTGAAAAATAAGATTGCTCAGACTAGTTTATCCGGATTCTTCTTGATGAAATCGTTCCAGGATTTACAGGTATGCCCTGCTGAAGTCAGCGGATTACAACTTTGCAGATAATGACAATAAGCGATAGCAATAGCATCTGTTTCGTCCAGCATTTCTGAGGTGGTGTGTAAAGTCATAAACTTACCTAGTAAAAGGGCGATTTGTTCTTTTGAGGCGGTTCCCGAACCGGTAACACTCATTTTAATCTTCCGTGGAGCATATTCGAAAATGGGGATATCTCTTTGGAGAGCAGCTGCAATAGCAACCCCTTGAGCCCGGCCGAGTTTTAGCATGGATTGAACGTTCTTTCCATAAAACTGAGCTTCTATCGCCAGTTCATCCGGTTGATAACTATCGATCACTTGTAGGGTACGGCTGAATATCCGCTGAAGTTTGATATAAGGGTCTGTAATTTTAATCATATCTACAATTCCCGATACTACTAATTCCGGTTTTTGGTTTTTTCCGAATACTTTGATGATCGCATATCCCATAAAGTTGGTACCGGGGTCGATTCCCATAATTAATTTTTCCATAACTTTAGATTTCTGTCAATATACTACTAAAGCATAAATACCGATTAGAAAAAATTTGGATAATCTTTTTTTCTATATCCGGCAGCCATTCATCCAAAAAGTGGTTTTGTTGTTCTTCGGAATTGAAAACCAACTGTAAGGAATAAGTTTTACCTTCGGGCTGATCGATCGATACTTTGGTGAAGATAATATCTTCACAAAGGCGGTTGGTCTGAAGTACGGAAATATAGTTCTTCCGGATAAAACCGATCCATGCTGTTTCGATGTCTTCATCGATGATAAAACTGGTATTGTAAATGATTCGCATAAAATTCGTTTTAAAGGTTATTTACCTCTGTTTGTTCTCCGGCTTCCAGATCCCGGTAGAGTTTGGCTGCTTCAATACTGTAAACACTACCCGAATAATCGGTGACGAGTAACCGATACAATTCTTTCGCTTGTTGCAGTTCTTTTTGTTTTCTCTTCAGACCGGCAAGTTGGAATAAAGCTTCGGCCTTGATATATACTTGTTCCGAACGATCTTTTAATTCGCTTAGTAACTTGGCAGCCTCTTCATCCTGGAAACATGCGCAGAGCGACCGGGCTTTTTGCAGGGTGGCGTAATCGGAGATACCCGGCGAACAGTGCCCGATCAGGCTGTCCAATCGGGGGAGAACTTCTTGAAACTGTTGTTTATAAAGCAGATATTCTGTGCGTCCCATTTTTTCTAAATCCCGGTTATCCCCTTCTGCCTCATAATTCATATGGATGAAATGGGACATTTGGATAGCATCGTTAGAGATCAGCTTACTTGTTGCTCCTTTTAATACATCGAACTGAGCTTTTGCCCACAGGAGGTCGCCTGCATAATAGGCTAACATTGCCTTTTTCAGTTTGGCCTCATACCCGATGTCATTGTTCGGATTTGCCTTTTCAAGCTGGGTATATAGAATAGTCGCTTCCCAGGGATTGTCCATAAAAGTCAACAGATCGGCTCTTTGGGATTTCAACTGACTCAACGTGTTGGGATTTAACCTTGGTATCCGGATGGCTTTATCGAGCAAGCGATCGGCCGAATCGGGTTGTTGGAGCCGATAGGCATATAGCTCGGCCAATAATGAGAGGATGTCTATATTGGTCGGGGTATAGCCGAATTCCTGCATATATTTCTCACAATTACCGGCTATCTGCAGGTAGTCCGAACGTTCGGCAGGACTTTGCCGGAGTTGTTCATACCGGCAAGTCAATATACCTTTACGGGCCGGAAGGTAAAACGAATTGTTCTCTTTGCCTTTGCCGAGAATCTTTTGGTAAGCTTCGGTGGCCTGCGTAAAAGCTTTATTGTTTACCGCATCGAGAGCTATATTCAAAAAAATATGTAGTTTATTTTCAGACTTGTTATTTAATAATATGGCGTGTCGAAGCGCTTGGGGATAATTCCGGACTTGTAGATTATACCATACGGCCAGTTCATCAAAAACAGGGAGATAATCGGTTTTCTGGCATAAGGATTTCAGTGTTTTTTCGATCACCGGGTCTATACTATTAACAATGTCGTTCGAACGGGCAAAGCTTAGCTGGGCGGTAATATTGTTTATACTCCCCGGATTCAGTTCCAGGGACCGGACAAAGAGAGGCATCATCTGTTCATAATCTCTTTCCATCAGATAACAATCCCCTAATTCTTTCAGAAAGGCATCCGGTTTTTTCAAAAGTATCCGGCCTTGCTGATAAGTCTTGATCGCCCAGCTATATTCCCGGATATTTTTAAATTTATTGGCCAGATTAATGATTGCTGTATTTTGCGGAATAATTTTTTTGATTGCTTTCCCGTAACATTCCTCCGATTTATTGGTTTTCCCTTGTTGTTGATAGATATAGCCCAGGTCGATCAGAAAATCTTTATTGCTATCGTCGGTTTTCAGTAATTTTTTCAGGGTATCTTCGGCTTTGTCGTATTCTTTACCATTAATCAGGCAGATAATATAATAATCCAGAAAATTTGCCGAGTGTGTGCGTTCGTATAATTTCAAAAATTTTTCGGCAGCTTTATCGTATTCTTTGGCTTGATAATAGGTATAGGCCAATTGAGAATCACTTTGTTGAGCCAGTGTACAGATAGAAGTGAACAACAAAAAAAGAATGACAATAAATCTCATAACCCCCGATACATTTGCTTACAAAGATACAGATTTCTCAGCTATTTCCTACTTTAAAAATAAAGGAGCTACCTTAGAAGTCAAATTTTTAACTTCTAAGATAGCCCCTTTCCTTGCTCTGTCTTTAGCACTTATCGCCTTTAGCCTTAAGCTTTTTTATTACCCTCTCGCTTTCAGCTTTTAGCCTATAGCCTTTAGCTTTTTACCTTTTATTTATCATCTCTGTCCCCATAAACCCCTGCAACACCTCCGGTAGCCGTATACCTTCTTCGCATTGATAGTTTTCCAATAAGGCAGCGACAATCCGGGGAAGAGCCAGTGAACTTCCGTTCAGCGTATGGCAGGTTGTCGTTTTCTTATCTCCCTTGTCTTTGAACCGTAATTTCAAGCGGTTGGCCTGGAATTCCTCGAAATTGGATACAGAGCTGACTTCCAACCATTTTTCCTGTGCTTTGGAATAGACTTCAAAATCGAAAGTCAGGGCAGAGGTGAAACTGATATCTCCACCACATAAGCGAACGATGCGATAGGGAAGGCCTAGCTTGATCAGCAGGCTCTCCACATGTTTCACCATACCTTCCAGGGCCTCGTAGGATACTTCGGGACGGGTGATCTGGACAATTTCAACTTTATCGAATTGATGTAACCGGTTCAATCCTCTTACATCTTTGCCGTAAGAACCGGCTTCCCGGCGGAAACAAGCGGAATAAGCGGTATTTTTTACCGGTAGCTGGTCTCCGTCCAGAATGACGTCGCGGTAAATGTTGGTTACCGGAACTTCGGCAGTCGGGATCAGATAGAGATTGTCTTCGTTGACATAGTACATCTGACCGTCTTTGTCCGGTAACTGTCCGGTTCCGTAGCCAGAGTCGGCATTCACCATCAGGGGTGGTTGTACCTCTTGATAACCGGCTTTGATATTTTCATCCAGGAAGAAATTGATCAATGCCCGTTGCAGTCGTGCTCCCAGGCCTTTATACAGGGGAAAACCGGCACCGGTGATTTTTACACCGGTTTCGAAATCGATCAAATCATATTTCCTGGCAAGTTCCCAATGGGGCAGATCGTTTTCATGCTTTTGGGGTATGTTGTCGACAATTTTAACGATCTCATTGTCTGCTTCAGACTTTCCTTTAGCCACAGAGGCATGGGGCATATTGGGCAGGCGGAGCAAAATGTCGGTTAATTCGTTGCTGACTTCGGTGCGCCGGCTATTCAATCCCGCAATAGCTGATTTCAGATCGGCCGTTTCCTGGCGGGCTTTTTCTGCGGCTTCTTTTTGTCCCGATTGCATCAGTTTACCGATTTCTTTGGCGATGATATTCATTTGAGCCTGTTTGGCTTCTGCCTCCTGTTGTAAGGATTTACGCTGGTTGTCGAGAGCGATGATTTTTTCAACGGATTCACGGGCATCAAAATTTTTTACAGCCAGGCGCTCTATGACGGTTTCTTTATTTTCCTGGATAAATTTCAGATTCAACATAATTTGAATATTTTAGATTTACGATTTCAGACGGACAATGTATTCAAGGGTAAGCTGACTGTTAATCGTTCCACCTTCTATCGTTACTCATTCCTTATTTTCGAAGGGTAAAATTATAAAAAAACTCCTGTATCCGGGCAGAATACAGGAGTTTAATATTTCATATCTTTTCAGTTTATTCTGCAGCAGCTTCCACTGAAACGAACGATTTGTTGTTTCTTTTCTTTCTGAAAACAACTGTTCCGTCGATCAGAGCGAATAAAGTATGATCTTTACCGATACCTACGTTTTCACCCGGATTATGTACAGTACCTCTTTGGCGAACCAGGATATTTCCTGCTTTAGCAAATTGTCCACCCCAGATTTTTACTCCTAATCGTTTGCTTTCTGATTCACGGCCGTTCTTTGAACTACCGACTCCTTTCTTATGTGCCATATCGTATTAATAATTTAGAAGTTACAAAATAATAAAATCACTCTACAGAGCTTAAGCGTTGATAGATTCGATTTGAATCTGAGTCAGATATTGACGGTGACCGTTCTTTCTTTCGAAAGTTTTTCTTCTTTTCTTTTTGAAGATGATCACTTTATCCCCTTTCAGGTGGCTCAATACTTTTGCGGTAACTTTTGCGCCTTCTACTTTCGGTGTACCGATCTTAACCTGACCGTCATTGTCCACTAAAAGAACACTGTCGAATTCTATCTGAGCGCCTTCTTCGGCTGCCAGTCTGTGAACATAAACCTTACGGTCTTTTTCTACTTTAAATTGCTGTCCTGCAATTTCAACAATAGCGTACATTTGTTTTGTTGTTTTAATGTTAATACCATGGGGTGGGTTATGAACCGCTTATTGTACCCCTGAGGAAAATTTTCAGGTCGCAAATTTAATGCTTATTTTCGGTGAAACAAATATTTGTTAGAAAAAAATCATCGCTTCGGGAGAAGAAAAATCAGATATTTACAAAATTAAAATTTTGGAAAAATGAACGAATGTTTATATTTGCAATACTAAAACAAATTGTGCTATAAGGAGTATTTTTTATGGTGATTAATGGGATATGGAGGAAAAAGATTACGCACTGATTAGTGATAGGGAATTAGTCGATCGGTTACTTATCGGTGATGAAGAGATTGTCCGTTATTTGTTTTTTGATAAATGTACGCCGATGTTCAATTATATACTGCATCGGTTTTGTCCTTGTCAACTCGATAAAAACGAGCTGATCAACGAGTTGTATCTTTATTTGCAATCGGATAATTGGTATAAACTTCGGCAGTTCGATTTCCGGAGTAAACTGACGACCTGGTTGACGGTTGTTGCTGTACGTTTTTTTCAAAAAAGAAAAGGGGTACTGATGGATTATCGGAATCAATCGGCTCCAATAAAAGAAGAAGAGAAAGTTTTTGATTTTTTACCGGAACTGATCAGTAAGATGGACGTCTGGAATGCTATTCGTAAAATGAATAATGAACGATATCGTCAGGTGTTGGTCGATTTGGAGTTAAAGGACCTCGACCCGAAAGTGTTAGCCCGGGAAATGAATGTAACTGTGGAAAATTTGTATAACATCCGGCATCGGGCTGTAAAACAGTTAATAGCAGTAATAAGAGAGGAGGAACATTATGTTTGATCGTCTGGACTCTTTATCGGATGAGCTTTTGGCTGCTTATCTGGATGGGAATACTACTCCTGAGGAGAATCTGAAAATATGGCAGGTCCTGCAGCATGACGGACAAGAGAGAGAGGCTTTCGAGGTGGCTTGCAATAGTCTCGATATTCCGGTGTTTTTTGCTGCATCGTCTTGTCGGAATCTGTGTGTGATTCGTTCTGAACTTGCTGTATTACAAAAGCGAGGGAAAGAGGTGACGGAAGAGGAACTGATACAGATTGCGCTGAAGCAGCATTGGTATGAGGAGGAGAAAGGGACTCCTTTGAAATATATCGGAAAATTGGTCGAGAGTTTCGGATTGAAGGTGGAGAGACGCTTCTGCCGGGAGATAAACGAATTGTTCCGGGAGTTAGAACAAGGGCACGATGTCATTGCTTGTGTCGATGGTGGTGAGCTGAGCGGGAATCTTGAACAGGAGGAATTCGAGGATCGCTGGATTGGGGAAATACCCGATCACGTAGTCCTCGTTCGTAACATAGATTATTCGGAACCGCCTCGGGTCGAAGTCTACGATGTTGCGATGGAAGAGCCTGTCCGGTATTATCCTTTGGATCGTTTTATCGATAGTTGGAAAGATTCGAAATATTATATGATTAGTATAAAATAATAAGTTAAGTTATGGTAAGACCTGCTGATTATATTCATCCGGAAGATGAAGCTGCACGCCGGAATATGGAAGCTATCCCTGGGTTTGCAGCAGCGATGAAATTGTTTATGCGTTATTATGACGAGCAGATTGTGCACGGTATGAATATGGCGAATAAAATTCGGCTTTCACCGACTCAGCTGCCTGAAATTTATCAGAAATTGCCTCCGATTTGTCAAAGGCTCTCAATTTCAGAACCTGAGTTTTATCTCGAAATGGATCCTTATCCGAATGCTTATGCGATGGGGGATACCCGGACGATGGTGACTGTGACTTCGGGATTGCTGGAATACCTCACCGATGAAGAAGTCTCTTCGGTTATAGCCCACGAATGCGGACATATCGCTTGCCGGCACATGCTTTACCATACCCTGGCTTCGACTTTACTCAGGAATATAGAACGTATGGGAATACTGGGAAATGCAGTGATGCCGGTGTATTGGGCTTTGCAATACTGGAGCAGGCGAAGTGAACTGTCGGCAGATCGTGCAGGTGCTGTCGCTTTAGGGAGTATAGAGAAAGTGGTCGAAGTACAGCTTCGGCTAGCCGGTGGTCCGCGGGAGATTACTCAAAATGTGAATGTCGAAGAGTTTGTAAAACAAGCCGATTATTATGATACGCTGCAAAACAATACTTGGGATAAATTGTTACAGAATTATGCTATTTTAGGAGCTTCTCATCCTTTTACGGCAATTCGGGTACGTGAGATTCTGAAATGGGGTAAAACAGAACAATGTCAGCGAATATTGAAAAATATAAAATTGGAACAAGACGGACTGATTTGCCCTAACTGTGGAAAGCCTTTAGAAAAGGATTGGATTTATTGTAAACATTGTGGTTTCAAATTAAAATAAAAGAATATGTTGTTTGATAAAGAAGGAATACTGAACATCGATGAATTGGTCGCTCAGCGGCCGACATTCAGGAAAATAATGGAAGATCAGATCGTAACAGACGACGAGCTGACAAATCAGGCTAATCTGGTGGTTAATTTATTAAAAAAATTGGAACAGACTCTTTCGCCCGGTCAATTGAGTGAGGTAGAGAATCTTTTGGCAGAAATGAGTGTATTGTATGCTATCCATCAGTACAAGGAAATTCAGGATTTAAAACTTTAAAAGCTAGGCTATGGGAACGTTTAAATCAACAAAGACATTTTTTGCTTCACCGGAGATTATTCCGGCTATAGTTAAAGATATAACCGGGACTTTTACTAATGAGGGTTACCAGGTACAGGCTCAGGATCTGATTAGCGGTGGGTATGATATCTCGATTACGAAAGGGAATATGTTTAAAGCTGTATTGGGAATGAAAACTGCATTGAAAGTCCATATTTATCCGGCAAACGAACAGATTCGGGTCGATGCCGGAGTCGGGATTTTCGGACAACAGGCGGTTCCGACTTTGATTTCTATGTTTTTGTTCTGGCCGGTATTGATTACCCAGATTTCCGGGATGATTGCCCAGGCAAAAATGGACGATAAAGTGATGATGATTGCTGCCGATACCATTGCCCGCGAAGCTTACCGGAATACGAACAATAACACCGCTGCTCCGGCAGGAGGAAAATTTTGTACCCAATGTGGTAAATCGATGCCTGCTGAAGCTCTCTTTTGTAGCGGATGCGGAGCTAAACTGTAGTTTTAGGAAAGCTCTTACAGTGGGGTAAAAAAGTGTACAGAGCGCTTTCGGGCGCTCTGATTTATTGTAGTATTTGTGGAACAAGCCAATAAAGTGAACTGATGTTGAAAGAGGAATAATTAAATGGTTGATATGATGGAGAATTTGATTTTTGAAATCCTGAAAATGGCAGGATTTATCGTTGTGTTGTTTTTGTGTTGTCTGTGGTTGGTGAAGGATAAACGATCGTTTTACAAGTTCAGGGATTGGGGCTTGATTCCACTGACTGCCCTGGCAGGATTTGTAATTTATTGCATCGGTTATTGGGAAGCTGGGACGAAAGAATCGCTGATAACCTTGGTGGTCCGTTCTTTTTTGTCCACGTTTCACATGTTTTTCCTGCATTCGGATTTACTCGAAGTCAGGCATCATATGCATACAAACGCGACTTATATGTTCGCTTTTTCTATTATTCACTTTGCGGCATTTCTGGTCAGCTTTCTGGTCGTTTTGCAATTGTTCGGCAAACAATTCCTGTCCTGGCTGAAATTAAAACTCTCTACCCCGAAAGACAGTTATATCTTTTTCGATTTGAACGAAGGAGCTGTAGCTTTGGCGGAAGATTTACTGAAAAAAGACAGGAAGCGTTTTATTCTTTTTATCGATAAGAATGTAAAACACAAATTGGTGGCTTTCCCAAAAATAAATTTGTCCTTACCCCGTCTCCGGGATAAAGAATCTTTATTTGAAAAAATCAGTAAAACAGAGGCGGTGTTCCTGAAAAAAGATTTTTCTGAAGAGGTTGCTTTCGACGAATTAAAGATTTCCAAATTGGTCGATAAATCGGTTTGCCGGATGTTTTTCTTGTCCGAGAATGAAGATTATAATATTCACATGTCCCTGAAAGTGATCGGGGAAATCCGGCGATTGCAGTTATTACCCAAGGAATTAAGGCTTTATGTGAATGCCGATTCGGAAGAACTGATCGATCTTTTTGCAGAAAAAATCGGTCCTTTGAATGTCGAAGTACATATTTTTAACCGGTCTAAGTTGGCGGCTCAGGAATTGATCACGAATTATCCTCCTGTGAATGCCCTGAAACTGGAAACTTCTAAAGCTGTCGCTTTGTCTGATTTCAGTATGCTGATTATCGGATTTGGGAATATGGGGAGTGAGGCATTGAAAGCAATGATAGAACAGGGGCAGTTTGTCGGATCGACTTTCCGGGCTACGATTATCGATAAAGAGATGAAATGCAAGGCGGGTCTTTTCGAACATTATTATCCGGGCTTAAAGAATTATCAGCTCGAATATCACGAGGCGGAAGTGAATAGTAGTGAGTTTTTCAATTTGTTGAAAGATAAGTTGGCCGGGTTGAAATACATTCTGGTCGCTTTGGGAGAAGATGAATTGAATATAAAGACTGCGGTCGAATTGTCGCATTTCATTTCAAGGGAAACCGATAACGATCAGATTAAAATTTTGACAGATGTCTATAATACGAGAGATTACAGTTATATTCAGCAAGCGAAGGAATGTTTTAAAGAAATTTGTTTATATGGCAGTAACGACAATATTTACACTGAAGATATTATCATCAATGAGAGTCGGGAGATGACTGCCCGGAAGATCCATGCCTATTACAATGCACAGAAAGCTGTGGAGAAACAGGTGCCTTGGCAAGCGTTGTCGCCGATTAAAAAGATGACCAATATTTCGGCTGCCTCCCATATTTATACCAAGTTACAATTAGCCGGGCTTACGCCTCAGGATTTTGCACAATGGTCTACTGAAGAGGAATATGTAAAGGCTTTGGGAAACGAGCGGTTTGAAAATTTGGCCAAAGGAGAACACCTGCATTGGAATGCCACCTTGTTTGTTCACGAGTGGGATGTCTGGCATTTGAGCGATATTCCCGACTTTGTTTCGGTGAATAAGGACGAAAAACATAAGAAGCATGCTTGTTTGGTGGATTGGGAAGAATTGAAGAAAGTGGAGGAACGGTTCGGAGAACCCTACCGGAAGTATGACCGGGATAGCGTGAGAAATATTTGGGAACTGGCCAAAGCGAATCTACTTTGACCGATGTAATGTATTTCTTGTACCTATTGAAATCTTGGTACCTACTTAAAAGGTAGAATTATTCCGGTCCTTGTTCGTCTTCGGTATTCGTGTTCGGGGACGCGGTCGCTTCTGTCGGTCATCTACCTTTTTCTTTCACTGACCGGCGGAACTCCTCACTGCGCAAAAAACTTTACGTTACGTTTCCGTCAGACACCACCGGTCGGTCGTTCAGAAAAAGCAAGACGACACTCGCCGGAGCTCCAATGGTCCCCGAACACGAACA
>NZ_CFKYFN010000073.1:0-54881 GCF_985060555.1 Odoribacter sp.
CAGCGTTATTGCACATCCGATAGCGGTACTGATTCCCACAATGACAGCCGTGCCGGTTTCTGTTCCCCAAGATGGACGAAGCACCCCTAATCCAAGAAGGATGAGGATACCGATAATGGCAGTGAGCCCTACACCCCAGAATACCTTACGGCTGTTTAACTTGTATATATAGGTTACAGCCAGTACAATAAGGAATCCTGCTATCAGGATACATGCAACTCGAAATGGCAATGATATCATGTTTCTTTATCTTTTCACAGTGATTATATAGTCAAGTTGATTAATTCTCCGCTTAGTTTTGCCACCTCCGCCGACAGCGTCTCCGGCAGGAAACGGGCATAAACCTTCTCTGTAATATCCGTGCTGCTATGTCCGAGCAGACGGCTGACTACCGACATGGATAATCCCTTGTTCAGCGCAAAAACCGCAAACGAGTGACGGGCAGCGTGCATCGAGAGACTGAACGGAAGGCCGATCTGCTCACCGACAACGGCCAGTGACTGATTAATGCATTTAGTGGCATTGTTACGGGCTTTGTACAGTGCCTCCGCATCATCCAAATCCAAAGTCTCTTTTACAAGGTTGAACACATACCGGCATCCCTCACGTTTTTCCCGCCATTGCTGTAAGATATGTAATGCAGGTTCAGTAAGCGGTATGACATGTCGTTTGTTTGTCTTTATCATAATCTTCCGCAACTCTTTCCTTGCGAAGTCGATATGTTTCCATTGCAGGGTCATCACATCCACTACACGGAGACCGCAGGCGTGGAACGCAAAGAAGAACATTTCCAGAAATTCTTTTCTGCGCGGTTCTGTACAGGTCTTGTAATATTCAAGCAATGCCGCCATCTGTTCCTTACTGAGACTTTTGCCGTCAAACTCTGCTTCTTCTTCAGAAAGCGATACCTTAGTTACAATGCGCATATCCTGAATCCTTGCATTGACGGCAGGTTCCATCATCCCCATTTCACAGGCGTATGCACACGCTTTTAGAATCGGAGTCAAAGAGTGGTTGATAGTGGCATCACTGTTCTGCTTGATTTCCCTGCGCCATGATATATAGCTGTCTAACAGCTCCGGAGTCATATCGCCTACATAAATACTGTCAGAACGATAGGTTCCCTGTCGGGTAGCCCTCAGAAATGTCTGGAATATATTCATGCAGCTCTTTCCGTTTTCATACCGGCTCCTTCCGATTCTGTTTCTTGCATAGTCTGAAGAAAGACGTTCCAATGTAAACTCTACGAAGTCCTTCCCTTGATCACGACGCGCAAGAGGTTTGTCCGCAAGAAAGCCGGATACGACATCAACGGTTATCTGATTAGGATGTTTTTCGTTATATTCGGCAAGTAGCGAATCTATACGTTCAACACGTGCCAGCAATAACTGGTTAAGTCGTTTGGATTCACCGCCATGACTTGCACGTATTTCACCTCGTCCCTGATTACCGTTCTGGTTCCAGTCCGCAACCTTGACAAAGACATTCGTTGTCTTACGGATTACCTGCCTGTTCCAAGTGTATTCCAACTCGACAGGATAGGCTTTTTCCTTGTCAACCACTTTCGGCGTGCGAAGGCGATATTTGCCCAATGGATATAGTCTTTTCGGTCTTCCCATATGCTTTTCCTCCCAATTCAATATTCCTGAGGAGAAGCAAAGGTAATGTATTTTAGACAAACAAACCCAGTTTTTGAGAAGAAAAACCGCAATTTAGACAAACAAACCGCACCATATAACACCATAAAACATCAGCGCGACAAACAAATTTTCATTGTTTATCGCGCTGTAATTTAATAATTTAGCTTACTTATAAGCCGTCAATACTCGTCCTCGTTGAAGAAGAAATCATCTTTACTGGGATAGTCAGGCCAAATGTCTTCAATACTTTCGAAAATTTCTTCATCATCCTCTATATCCTGAAGATTTTCGATAACTTCCATAGGCGCTCCCGAACGAATTGCGTAATCGATTAATTCATCTTTAGATGCAGGCCATGGTGCATCTTCCAATTTTGAAGCAAGTTCCAGTGTCCAATACATAGCTATATAGTTTTTTTAGCGTTCCCATAAAATTTTCGCAAAAGTAAGTTTTTTTTGGTAATATACAAGTATAAAACAACTAAATTAATAGTAGCCCCCAATTTTAGATTTGCGATTTCCACATCTAATCTCCCCTGCTTCTCCTGACAGAGCCGGTTAGCGGGTGATTTATAATCTAGTTTTACAACGATAGAAGGGTTTATAAAGTTACATTTTCAAGGGTTCGATATGGATAGTCGCATCGATCTTCAATTCTGTTTTTATCTGCATTTCGATAAGGGTAGCTTTTCTATGAGCTTCCTCCACGGTCTCTTCCCCGGGCACTTGGATATGAAAAGTGAATTCGATATGGTCCCCATAATGATGAATGTGGTAATGATGCGGATAAGCCACATTTCCCATTTCAGCTTTCACGATCTGTTCTACTTTCCCGATCACTTCTTCCGAAGGCTCTTCTCCTAAAATTTTATTTACTGCTTCGCGAATAATCCCATAGGCAGCATAGAATAACATGAAAGATATCAACATGCCCAATACACTGTCGATCCACCAGAAATAGGGGCTGAGAAAAAGTCCGGCCAAAACCATCAGTGACGATAAAGCATCGCTCCGGTGATGCCATCCGTCCGCTTTTACAGCAGCGTTACCGGTTTTACGGGCGATATAAAAAGCATAGCGGGCCAATCCTTCTTTTAAGACAATCGAAGCAACCGTAGCCAGATAAGCCAACCAACCGAAATCAGCCGCCTCATGTCCCCTCAATTTTGCGATAGCGTCTTTCATAAACTCTACTCCGATCAAAGCCAACAGAATAGCGATAATCAATGCAGAGATTTGTTCCCAGCGGCCGTGTCCGAACGGATGCTCCTTATCCGGTTTCTTCGAGGATAATTTAATTCCAAAGATTACGACCAAAGAAGTCAGGGAATCTGAAAGGGTATGCCAGGCATCGGCAATTAAAGCAAGCGAGGCCGACGCAATACCGGCATAATATTTTAAAACAAACAAGAGTAGATTCAGAATAACGGAAACGAGTCCTTCCCGATACCCCAATTTTGAATGTTGATCCATATGATTCTATTATTCGTCGGAAAAATGTTGAAGCACCCTTCTGTAAGTGTTGAATATCTTTGCTTTCGAAACAAACCCGATATATCTTCCTTCCTCGATCACAGGTAAATTCCAGGCTCCTGTATCTTCAAATTTTTTCATAACCAGGTCCATCGAATCCGTCACATCGACAATCGTAGGTGGAGTTGTCATAAAGTCGCGGACAAAGGTGACATTGTACAAATCCTGATTGAACATGATCTTACGGATATCGTCCAGCAATACAATCCCCAGCAATGCTTCGTTTTCATCGATCACCGGGAAAATATTTCTACTGGAACGGGAAACTTTTTTCACCAGATCCCCCAAAGTAGCCTCTATGGATATCGTCTGTAAGTCGGTCTCGATGACTTTATTCAGCTTCATCAAAGTCAGCACGGCTTTATCTTTATTATGGGTAATCAGATCTCCTTTCATAGCCAGCCGACGTGCATAAATAGAGTAAGGCTCCATGCCCCGCCCCGTTAAATGGGCCGTCACCGAGGTTATCATCAAGGGCACCAGCAAACTATAGCCACTGGTAATCTCAGCGATCAGGAACATAGCTGTCAACGGAGAATTCATGACACCCGACATCACCCCCGCCATACCTGCCAATACAAAATAACTGACAGGAACCGTGATCACTCCGGTCATATTGATCAGGTAAGCAATCAGGAATCCGGTAACTCCCCCAGTGAACAAACTGGGAGCGAAAACACCTCCAACCCCCCCACTACCGTTGGTGAAAGCTGTAGCTACTACTTTGATAAATACCAAACCGATCACATACAAAACAACGACGAATGCATAGTTCCGGAAATCGAAAAAATAGGTATTGTTCAACAGTGCATCTGCATTATCGGTCAGCAAAGCTTCCAAAGAAGAGTAACCTTCACCGTAGAGAGGCGGAAAAATATAGATCAGCAAGCCCAATAATGCTCCTCCTACCAAAATTCTTTTGAATTGGTTCTTTATCCCGGTAATAAATTTCTCGATTCGGATATTCGTCCGGATAAAATATACAGAAACCAATCCACACAATATCCCCAGAATAATATAATACGGCACATTAGCCAAGGCAAAATGTTCGTGTACGGCGAATTCGAGGACCACCCCTTCGCCCATCAGAAAATATACAATAACGTAAGATGAAATGGCAGCAATCATCAAAGGCACCAAGGAAGCCATCGTCAGATCCAGCATCAGTACCTCCAGGGTAAATACGATACCGGCAATCGGAGCTTTGAAAATTCCGGCGATAGCCCCGGCAGCCCCACACCCGATCATCAAGGTCATCACCTTGTAGTTCATGTGGAAAAAACGGGCCATATTCGAACCGATGGAAGCACCGGTCAGTACAATCGTCGCTTCCGTTCCCACCGATCCTCCAAAGCCAATCGTAATTGTACTGGCAATCATAGAGGAGTAGTTATTATGAGGTTTGATCATACTATTACGCCGGGAAATCGCATATAATACCTTTGTCACTCCATGACTGATATCTTCCCTCACAAAATAACGAACAAACAGGGAGGTCAACCAAATCCCTATAAAAGGAAGAATAAAAAACAACAAACTTCCGCTATCTATCTGCAAACGCTCGGTCAGAAACTGGTGGGTATAATGGACGGAATTTTTCAGGAATACCCCGGCCAGTCCGGTGATAATACCTACCAGAAGACTCAGGATGACGATAAAATTCCTTTCTTTGATATGGCGTACCCGCCAACTCAAAAAACTCACATACCAGTTATTCCACCACGACATAATTCAAGTACTAATACCAATACAGATAGCCTGTATCAGCGATTATTTTTTCCGAATACTTTTCAAGGATCCGAACTGCGGATAAAATTCCAGCATCAACCCTTCGCTACTAATCACATCCACAGGAAATTTCTTAATTTCTCCCAATTGAGGAACAATAGCAGGATAACTCATTATTTCTTCTTTCCCTTTCAGTAACTTCAACGTAGCTGTAGCAGGTACCCTATAATAAACAGCAGCCGCTTCACCTCCTCCACTCACCGGTGACGAAGCCGGAACCACAGCCTCTTCAATCTTCAGAAAATAAGCCTGAGCGGCAACATTTTTCGTATCTGTCACTCCGTTTTGTTCAGAAAACCGGAAAGCGACAACCGGTTCGTTAGCCTTTTCCGGAATACACTGGAATACCCGTTTTACCTTGACAGTTTCTCTTTTACCTAAGAAAAGACTCAGGTAGTTTTTTTCCATCCGATCGAATTCTTTCAATATGATCTCTAAATATTTTCCATCAGGAACATTATTTTCGGCTCCCAATAATTTTACTCTTTCCGAGCGAATCCGGAAAATCTCACTTACTGCTTCTTTTACATTGTCAGCATCGGTCTTAACAGCATAATGTACGATCGGATCCCAAATTCTCTTCATCTCACCGTCCACCTCCTGATAAGTATAATTGGTATCCAACACTTCTTTCAGCTGATTATAAGTATTCAGTTTCATGATATCGATCCTCTCTTCGTCCCCCAAGGCCTCGGCGATATACTTCATCTCTTTTTTTTCATTGAAAACTTCCCCTTTACCGGCAGCGATACCTGCCAGAAAACCTTCAGCACTAAGGCTCAGTGTCACCGGCCAATAATCCCCGTTGGCAGAAACAGAATACACCGCCTTTTCATCCGGAATATACTGTGGAAGAACATTTATTTTTTTTATGGCCCATTTTTCGGAGACTTGTGTCGCTTCAGGACGGATTCCCAATTCTTTCTCGGCATAATTCTGATAGGGTCCGGGAACAAAACGTTCGCATTCCAAGATGACCTCTACTTCATAGGCTACTTTAGGTAAAGTATAATTTACGTTCACTAACGTAGTCAGTTCTTTCTTTTTTTGAGCTGCGGCAGCCAGACAAACCACCAACATTAACGATACAATAAAAACTCTTTTCATAGTAATTGTTATTATTTTTCTAATCTTTTCCAGGCCTCTCCCATCCTCTCGGCTATCATTCCGGCACAACATCCTCTCCGGCCTTCTTTTTCCGCGACACAATCGCCGGCCAGCCCATGGGCAAAAACTCCTATCCGGAGCAAATCCAATAAATTCAATTTATTGGCAGCCAAAGCCAGCAGCACTCCTGTTAAAACATCCCCCGCCCCGCCTTTAGCCATTCCCGGATTACCACTCATATTGAAGAAAAGCCGGCGATCCGGAGTAGCGATAACGGAATGAGCTCCTTTCAACACGATATGCACCCGATATTGATTTGCAAAAATGCTTAATTTATTTAATCTCTCAAAATCATTTACACTTTTTCCTGCTAATCTTTCAAATTCTTTCATATGCGGAGTAAGAATACAGCCTTCATGGAGTAAATCCAATAACTCCCGGTGTTCCGCTATAATATTCAGCGCATCTGCATCCAGAATCGTCGTCCCTCTCCAGGTACGTAATAATTTTTCCAATCCACCGACAGTCTCCGGTCCTTGCCCTATAGCAGGTCCGACAGCAATCGCATCGTAATCTCTCAGTTTACAGACGGCAGAAAACCGTTCGGCCGATTCATCCGGATCAGGAATCGCTTCCGGCACAGTCGTCTGTATCACCTCGATTCCTTTACCCGGAATATGACAGTACAACAAACCGATACCCGAGCGTACAGCCGCTTTAGCCCCCAAAACAGCCGCCCCCATCATCCCATAACTGCCGGCGATCAACAGTCCTTTCCCATTAGTACCTTTATGAGCAAAAACCGGCGAAGGAGGTAAAATCGCTTTTACCGTATCTTCTGTCGTATAAAACCAATCGGTCGGTTGCCGAGCGATGATTTCAGGATGTAAGCCGATATCCAGCACTTCCCACCGGCCGACATATTTTTCATTCTCCGCCAGCATAAAGGCTAACTTCGGGAACTGAAAAGTGAAGGTATACTCTGCACAAACAATGGTTTCGGGATCGTTCCAGGTATTATCCTCCCCTGCCAACCCGGAAGGAATATCGACAGCCACCACCCGGTTAACAGAAGCATTCATTTGCTTGATAATCCGGGCTGCCAAACCGGTTACCGGACGATTCAGCCCCGATCCGAAAATAGCATCGATCACGATTTCTCCCTTCTGTAACACCAAATCATCGGCCTGCTTTAATTCTTCCACCTTTCCCCTGGTCAACCAACGCCGATAATTCGCCTCACAATCGGGGCTTCTATCCTGGGTCCCGGCAATCCGGAATACTCTGACCGGCACTCCCCGCCGATTCAATAATCTGGCAATCGCATATCCATCGCCACCATTATTCCCATTCCCGGCAATCACGACCACTCCTGCAACTTCAGTGAAAATTTTCAAAAAACGATCTGTCCAAATCCCGGCAGCCCGTTCCATCAAATCCAAAGAGCTTACCGGCTCATGCTCAATTGTATATTTATCAATCGCAGCCAGCTGAGCCGTTCGAAAAACTTTATTTAACTTTTCCATAACATTAACTCAATCGTTTTAAAGACGAAAAATACGGAAATATTCTTACATTTGCGACCGAAGTGGATTAATATTAACTTAAATACATTATCTATGTCTAAAAATCATCCTAAGGGGTTGCTTACTGCAGCTCTGAGTAATATGGGAGAACGCTTCGGCTACTATATCATGAATGCCGTATTGGTGTTGTTCCTGTGTTCTAAATTTGGTTTAAGCGAAGCCGCCAGTGGTACTATTTACTCATTCTTTTATGCTGGCATATATATTTTAAGTCTTGTCGGAGGTCTGATTGCTGACCGCACTCAAAATTACAAAGGAACTATTAAAACAGGTCTTGTTGTAATGGCCACCGGATACATTATTCTTTCCATTCCAATTCTTGCTACGGCAGCCAACACCACCTGGTTGCTGACCCTTACCTGTTTTGCACTTTTCCTGATTGCATTCGGAAACGGTTTGTTCAAAGGAAATCTGCAGGCAATTGTCGGCCAGATGTATGATAATTTCGAAGCCGAAGCTGCCAAGAAAGGCCCGGAGGCCCTCAAAATCGCAAAAGACAAACGGGACTCCGGATTCCAGATTTTTTATGTATTTATTAATGTGGGTGGATTGATCGCTCCATTCATTGCACCGGTATTACGCCAGTGGTGGTTGGGTGTAAACGGTTTCACTTACAATGCACAACTTCCGGCACTTTGCCATGAATATATCAACAACGCCGCTGCCATGGCTCCCGAAGCATTGGCGAACTTGCAACAATTAATAACTTCAGCCGGAGGTTCCATTGTTGACTTGACCGTTTCTTGCGCTCAATATTTACAGATTTTCAATGAAGGTATCCACTATTCATTCATTGCATCTGTTGCCGCGATGCTGATTTCTCTCATTATTTTCTTCGTCTCTCAAAAAACATTTCCTACTCCTGCAAAGAAAATTGCAGCTCAAAATGTAAGTTACACACCAGAAGAAAAAGCTGCTATGGCGAAAGAAATCAAACAAAGAATGTATGCGCTGTTCGCTGTATTGGGTATCGTTATCTTTTTCTGGTTCTCGTTTCACCAGAATGGTATGTCCTTATCATTCTTTGCCCGTGATTTCGTAGATTCGTCGGCCGTTGCACCAGAAGTATGGCAAGCAATCAATCCGTTCTTCGTAATTGCGCTGACACCTGTCATCATGGCCATTTTCGGAGGATTAGCAAAACGCGGTAAAGAAATTTCAACTCCCCGCAAAATTGCAATCGGTATGTTCATTGCAGGAACGGCATTCTTGTTCCTTGCCGTTTTTTCTCTGATAAAGGGTTATCCCTCCGCAAACGACTTCAAATTATTACCCATTGCAGAACAAATGGCAAACAAAGCTCATTGGTGGGTTTTGATTGCAACCTATTTCTTCCTGACGGTTGCTGAATTGTTTATCTCTCCGCTGGGACTGTCTTTCGTATCGAAAGTAGCACCTAAAAGTATGCTAGGTCTGTGTCAGGGTCTGTGGTTGGCGGCTACGGCTCTTGGTAACCTGTTGCTTTGGATTGGCCCGCTCATGTATAATGCATGGCCGATCTGGCAATGCTGGACAGTATTCTTTATTGTATGTCTCGTGTCCATGGGAGTTATGTTGGGTATGGTTAAATGGCTTGAAAGAGTCACAAAATAATAACAACGCTCTAAAACAACAAAGTCCTCTAAGCATTCATTGCCCCGGGGACTTTTGTTTTTAACCTACTAATTTAATTTATAATATTATGTTTCAAAACCAACCTAAAGGATTGTATGCCCTGGCTCTTGCAAACACAGGAGAACGTTTCGGGTATTACACGATGCTTGCAATCTTTACACTTTTCCTGCAAGCAAAATTTGGCTTCAGTTCAGCAGCTACATCAAACATTTTTGCGGGTTTCTTAGCCTTAGTTTATTTTTTACCCATCTTAGGGGGTATCCTGGCCGATAAATTCGGTTATGGTAAAATGGTAACAGCAGGTATCATCGTCATGTTTGCCGGTTATACCTGTCTTGCTATTCCTACCGGAGGGGATGCTTTTGGAGTTGCCGCTATGTTCGGGGCTCTTTTCCTGATCGCATTAGGTACCGGATTATTCAAAGGTAATCTCCAGGTAATGGTAGGAAACCTTTACGACGATCCTAAATATTCAGACAAACGGGACACAGCATTCAGTTTATTTTATATGGCGATCAATATCGGTGCTCTTTTTGCTCCGACAGCCGCTTCAAAAATCACAGAAAATTTCATGGCGAAAGCAGGCCTTAAATACCAAGGTGATATACCTGCACTTTGCCACGAATATCTGGAAAAAGGCCAGCAAATGGCAGCTAATTCCCTGGACACCCTGACTCATTTCGCACAGTCACAAGCTTCCGCATTCAACGGAGATCTGGCAACATTCGCTCATAAATACATCGACGAATTATCACTTTCTTACCACTATGGTTTCGCAGTGGCTTGTATATCTCTGATTGTATCTATGTTGATCTATCAGGTATTCAAGAGTACCTTCAAACATGCAGATATCAATACCAAACAAGCTGCAGCAAGCGGAAAACAAGAAAATATTGTCGAATTAACTCCGGAACAAACCAGATCCCGCATTACCGCTCTCGTACTGGTATTCGCCGTAGTGATCTTCTTCTGGATGGCTTTCCACCAAAACGGCCTTACCCTTACTTTCTTTGCCCGTGATTATACAGCCAGAACCGCCGATGGCGCTATAGGTATGAGCTTTAATGTTTTCAACCTGGTATTCGTGATTACTTTGATTTATAGTTTGTTCTCTCTGTTCCAGTCCAAAGAAGCTAAATCCAAACTGATATCGGCAGTTGTCGCAGTTATTTCTGTCAGCATATTAGTCTACAAATATCTGTCGTTAGCACCGGGTTCTTTCATTGAAGTTCTTCCTCAGATGTTCCAGCACTTCAATCCGTTCTTCGTTGTTGCTCTGACCCCTGTATCTCTTGCTGTATTCGGAGCTTTGGCCAAGCGAGGCAGCGAACCTTCGGCACCCCGTAAAATCGGTATCGGTATGTTTATCGCAGCTTTAGGATTTACCGTGATGGCTCTGTCTTCTATGGGACTTCCCACTCCCAATCCTGACGGAGCGATTGTTGTAGCTAATGATTTACTCGTATCTCCTTCTGTTTTGATCAATACCTACCTGGTATTAACCTTTGCCGAATTGTTTCTTTCACCTATGGGTATTTCATTCGTATCGAAAGTAGCCCCTCCAAAATACAAAGGTTTGATGATGGGTTTATGGTTCGGAGCAACTGCAGTCGGTAACTATCTGGTTTCTATCATCGGTATGCTTTGGGGTCACATGCCATTATGGGCATTATGGTCTATCCTCATCGTTTTGTGTCTGATCTCTGCATTATTCATCTTTATGATGATGAAACGTTTGGAGAATGCCACGAAATAATAAAATTTCTTTTAGCATTAAAAGAAGTCTAAAAAACAATAATTAAATAACAAAAGCTGCTCTGTTCCGGGCAGCTTTTGTTATGATTATAATTATATTTGCAGGCAAAAGAAAGGTAAATATGTTTAAACAGATCAACCATTCCTTTGCAGCGAAACTCAATATATACCTTATTTCGTCGGCATTTCTATTATGGGGAATCGGTTTTTGCTTATTCTATCACTATTCCTCCAGAGCGATCGAGCACCAAGCTTACCTGAAAATCGACGAATCGGCGGAAAAAATCAATCTTAAAGTGACTCGTTTATTGAGGACGATAGAAAAGATCCCTGAAAATCTCAGCTGGATTATCCCTTCCTATGTTACTCATGCCGATTCGATTTATGCGATTACCCGGCAGGTCGTTTTGAACAATTATGAGATCTTCGGATGTGCTATAGCTTTCGAACCCTATTATTTTCCGGATAAAGGGTATTATTTCGCTCCTTATTCATACATGAGTGGCGATAGTGTCGTCACCACACAAATCGACCCGAAATACGATTACTATCAAAAAAATTGGTACCGGATCTCAAAAGAAAGGAATGTCTCCCGCTGGAGTCGTCCTTACCACGAACTTTCGTCCAACGATATTCTGACCTCCACCTATTCGGTACCGCTCCGGGACCCCAAAAATAATGTAATCGGTATTTTTTCGGTCGACCTCTCTTTGAATTGGCTGACCGAGCTGATCGACTCGGTCAAACCCTATGAAGACAGTTATAGCATTATAGTCAATCGGGAAGGAAGGTATATACTTCATCCGGGAAACGACTTTTTCACGGATCTGGATAAAGATATCCTTCATGAAGCGGAAATCCTTCAGGACACCAATGCTTCAAAGTTGGCGCATCTCATGATGCAGGGGCAAAAAGGGAAAGGAGTATTTGTCAACAATCATGTAAAATATTACATCTATTTTACACCCATCCTCGGCACAGAGTGGAATATGGCTACCTTGTTTCCTTATTCTCATATTTTCGACAAATTACACCGATTCACTTGGATCATCATTCTTTCTTCGGTATTATTTCTGGCTCTCCTGGTGATTATCTGTACTACAACCGTTCGTAAAATTACGAGACCTTTAAAAATATTCGCAGCTTCCACGCATTCCATTGCGGAGGGAAATTTCAACATAACTCTACCGGTCATCCACACCCAAGATGAAATGCTGGATCTTTATAATGCTTTCAGTGAAATGCAGGAAAAGCTTTCAAAATATATGAAAAACCTGGAAACGACTATAGCAGCTAAAGAGAAAATAGAAAGTGAGCTACGCATAGCACATGATATTCAAATGAGTATGCTTCCCAAAAATTTTCCTCCTTTTCCCGGTCATGAAATAGGCCTTTATGCAGTACTCTATCCGGCCCGTCAAGTCGGTGGTGATTTATACGACTTCTTTATCCATGAGAACACCCTCTTTTTTGCTATCGGCGATGTATCGGGAAAAGGGATTCCTGCTTCGCTTCTGATGGCCTCTACCATCAGTCTGCTACGTACGCTTTCCTCAGGCAGCAATTCTCCGTCACAGATTGCTTATTCGTTAAATAATAGTATTGCTGAAAGGAATGAAGCCGATATGTTTGTGACCTTCTTCATCGGAATGCTGGATCTCCGAACCGGAGTAATGAAATATTGCAATGCAGGTCACACTCCTCCGGTACTGACAAGTCCGGATCGGACAGTAGCTTTCTTTGAAATGCAATCCGATCTTCCTTTAGGTATCCTAAAAAATCATGATTATCAGGAGTACACCTACCGATTCGTGAGCGGCTCGGGTATATTACTATATACCGACGGCATTACGGATGCAGAAAATGAAAAGAACGAATTTTATACCCGGGAACGTCTTTTGGAGATAGTGACTCAAAATCAGGAACTACACCCCCGCGAATTTATCCGTTCGATAATCAATGATATTCAGTCACATATCAAATCACACGAACTATCCGACGATCTCAGTATGCTCACTTTCATTTACGGTAGTGAATGGAATATCAAAAAATCATAAAATATACCGGTTTTTCTTTGTGATATTTAAATAAAGTATTACTTTTGTGCCGTCATAAAAAACAACACTGTCCAATGGTGTAATGGCAGCACAACAGATTCTGGTCCTGTTTGTCCAAGTTCGAATCTTGGTTGGACAACTTCGAAAACCTGATTTCACATCAGGTTTTTTATTTATATGAATCAATCCTAAATTCTTGTTGTTTCACACCCAAATATCACCTAAAAAAGAGGGCTTTCCGGTTCATGAAAAGTGGAAAGCCCCAGGTACTTGATAAGTACAGATATTATTCAAACACAAGTATGTCCATAAGGGTTCCCTGCGTTTTCACAACCGGAGCAGAACTACATTGATCTGTTTTACGATTATAGGTGAAAATTCCCGTTCCATTTTGTTCCGTTGCCAAACCAAAAAGGATGTCATCCCCGTATTTATTTATAGCACAACTATATCCATTCGTGCGAGGAAGATTCAACGCTTTCATCGTACAATGATATAAATCGGCTTTCAAACAGTAGTTCGTTTTCTCGTTGATGTAATCAGGACTGGCACTGGCAAATGCCGGACAATAAGCCAGGACGTACAATTCTCCATTTCCGGCATAAAAGTTAGAAATAGAATACTGCAATTTGCCCCCTTGAACTCCTTCCACGTTCATGTCAGTCATGTTAAAACAGTAGTCCGGATCAAATTCCGTCGCCCCCTTTTTAATCCGTAATAATCCGAATTTCTGATCCGGAACATAACCGTAAGATCCCCAACAAGTCACGTAAAGATCCCCTTTTTCATCTATAAACATACCGCAATCAAAAATAGATGCCGCGGAAAGTCTCGTGTCATGAATGATCTTTTCCGGCGTATCGGTAGCCTCATCAATGATCAGGACATGCGCACCACTTTTACAAATAGGCATCTGGTCAAATTCTCCACATCCGACATAGAGTTTCCCATCCCGCAGGATCAACCCCAGCGGATTCGGAGTACTACTTCCGTCAAGTCCGTATTCAGGCCTGGCAACATTAATTTCCCCTGTTTTTACCATGGTCGTCGGGTTAAATATAATGATCTTGTTATCGTTCGGAGCGGATGCATAAGCTTTCGTGGCCGAAACGAAAGCGATAGAAGCACACATAGGAGCAGCCGTCGCCACTTCCAAACGTCCTTCCACTTTCAAAGTTCCATCATCTTGCCGGGAGTATTTTACAATCGTACCCTCCGAAGTTCCAGGCACGTAGAATACCCAATCACGATAAGACATCAGATAAGGAGTAATTTTGGTTTCAACCGCATTTGCGAAAGACATCGTTCCGGCCTTCATATCCTGTATAGGTACGATATATCCCATATCCGCCTGCGGTTGCATGTTAATACCTACGATAATCGATGCTTTACCCTCATTTTCATCATCATCTTTGTTGTCATCCGTACATGACGTTACAAACAAGGCTGTACACAGAAAAGCCCCCAGAATAAAGAAATTGTTTTTCATTGTGATTTACTTTATTTATATACTTCAAATTAAAATTCTCAGGCACATTACCATTTTAAGGTTGTAAACCGAATTTTAGCCATGATCGTCCGGCCCGCCAGCGGGTAATTGAAATTAGTCATCTCATCCGTATCAAACAGATTATGGCATTCCACGCCAAACAAAACTTTCCGGTTCATGATTCCGTACTCCAGCCCCACCGTGTGCAGGCAAGCAGAAGGTATCTTATAATCCTGATGGCGGCTAAGCTCATATCCATAATAATATTTATCCGTGTAACCACCCTCGTAATACGCCCTGGCATACTGCCCTTTACCACCAAAGGGATTATCCTTCCGGTAATCCAGCATCCAGTTGAAAAAGAGAATCGGGATATGAGGCAATTGCATTTTATAGGTCTCACTCTCGGTGTTTGTTCCCGCTATATATTTCGAATAATCCAAAGATTTCTGCCAGGTAGCATTAAATGATACAAACCAGTTACGGTCAATATCCCATTTGATTTCACCGTCCACTCCGTACAACAGAGCCTCGCCCAGATTCTGGTATTTGGAATACCCCACAACAGAGGTCAGATACATCATGTTCTTCACTTGCATGATATACCCGTTCGACTCGAATTGTAAACGGGAATTTGCATTATAGTAACGGTCGAACATGATACCCAGATTATAATTATTAGCTTGTTCGGCTTTCAGCTCCGTACTTGTCAGCGTCGTTACACGATCCCCCAAAGCCTCCTCGTAACGGGGAAGGCGGAAATTATGTTCCAAGGCAAATTTCATCAGCCAATGAGAAGATAAATCGTATTTCAAAGCAAGACTATACCCCCAATACTGATCGGATTTATGCGTCTCTGCCGGAACGGCATCTCCCGGATAAGCCAGGTTCACTGTTTTTCCCCCTAAACGATAATAATAATGCCGTCCCGTCAGCACCGATGTCAAACGTCCTTGAAACCACTTGTTCTGTAAAGCGACGGAACTGATCATTCCCGATATATTCGATTTCAAACCGCTATAATCCTTTTTCAGAAACCGGTCGGCAACGGTGTCCCGGGTTTCATTGCTCACGTAACGGAAATCATTATTCATATTGACCAGCATTCTGTCCGGGATCAAATGATATTGCAAGTTCAGGTTATAACGATAATCCATCATCCCGTCATCCGACAAATTCGGGACATATCCCACTTCTCCGCCATATGTGTTGGGAACACGGCCACCATAAAAATCATAAAGGAAAGACGAGGTGTCGATCAAAGCAGTATGCGTATAAGTAACCATCCCATTGAATTTCAAATCCAGCTTCCCGAACAAAAAATGTTTTTTCTCCAGCTTGGGGTTTACACCGGCTGTCCAGATTTTTGTCCGGGCATGACGGATATTCGTTTGTATACCCTGGGTTTCTTTATAACTGTAATACCCGACAAATTCCAACTCGGCCTTGTCGAAGTAATGATCCGGAAACTTAAGCGTCGCCCCGAATTCCCCCATTTTCAAGCGGTCATGATCCCGTTTGATTTTCAAATCATTGACATAGGGAGAAGTGATCGTGTAATCATTTCTGGCAAAGGTCCCTCCCGCGAAAAGAGTAAAAGCCATATTTGCTTTATCAAAATAATGAGAAATACAAGCCGTAGGATTATGCACGCCGTAAGACTGGTAGCTATACGACAAATCATAATATCCGTGTTCGGCATCTATCGTCACCACATTAATCGCACTTCCTAACCCATCTCCCCCGAATTCAGGCGGAACAATCCCCTTGTATATCTCGATACGGTCGATGAATTGCAAAGGAATATCATTAATGGAAAAACTACCATCCGGGGTATTCAGGGCATAGCCGTCCATGTAGATCTGAACCCGGTTTCCTTCCAATCCCCGGATATTAACTTTTGTTTGGTTACCGACACCACCTGTTTGCCGTAGTTTTACCCCTGTCTGATGATTCAACACCTCCGTGATCGTAGTCCCGCGTCCTGCCAATTGTTTCCCATCAATAACGGCAACCGGGGTTCCCTGGCGTTTCACGTCATGGATCTCTTTCCTCTCCCCTTTAGCTGCAACGACCACCTGGTCAAGGGATTTCATATCCATCTGCATATAAACCTCCAGCTTCAGATCTTTGTTTGCCTCAACCTTCACTTTCCTGATGACATCTTTCATACCCACAAACGAAAAATGAAGTTCGTATTCCCCGGCAGGAACATTTTTAAAAAAGAATTCGCCCCGGGCATTTGTCCCCGTCCCTTTTTTTAGAGAAGGCATTACGATATTTACTCCCGCGACAGGCGTATCATCAGAAGAATCTTTCACAATCCCGGAAATTGTCTGCCCGTTAGAGAAAAGAATATTGCCAACCATAAAATAGACCCCAATATAAAAACACTTCATAACCCACATAAATTAATTAATAATTAGCACCCTAAAGCAAGTTTTAACAAATAAACACTAAAAACATCAAATAATTGTGCAAACATAGACGGAAAATCCATTTGCAACAATCCCTATTAATAGGGATTATTATTGCAAACTACCTACTAATGGTATTTCGGATGGCTATTTGATCGATTTCACCGGGCCGCCTCTTCTATTATACCGATATAGTGATTTGTATGACTCACCCTCAGAAAGCCAGTCTTTCGGCACTATTTTTTTCAGATTTATTTGGGAGAAGACAAAAAAAGACGTAGTTTTGTGCCGTCAAAATACTGTCCAATGGTGTAATGGCAGCACAACAGATTCTGGTCCTGTTTGTCCAAGTTCGAATCTTGGTTGGACAACTTTGAAAACCTGACGTAAAGTCAGGTTTTATTTTTATTCGTCTCCCGATTATTTCAATATTCGGGTATCAATCCGAAATACTTATCGGTCAAGTATTCTCTAATAATTCAAAAGATAAATTTTCCGCTATTTGTGATCTTTATTCGAAGAAGTATAAAAAAGAAAAGAACAAAAGGAAGATTACTGTTCGACAATCATGTTGTTGTGTATGTACAAATAAGGGATGTATGAGTGTATGAATTATCTCCTATTGCGACGCTCCTTGCGGATTCTAAAGGAAAGATATCAAACCAGTAATCTTATCCTCTGTTCTCCCTTTCCGATGTTACAAATATAAGAGATCAGTCCCATTTCTAACTTATATAAAAAATATTATCTTTTACACATTCAATTTCAATGCAGATTTTTTTTCAGAATAAAGGTTTGTCTCACTTCAGAAGGAGTCATTCCGAACCAAATTTTACAAAACTTATTCAAATGTACGGATGAGGCAAAGTTAAGTTCGTCAGCCAATTCCTTTAGGTTTACCTCACTGGTCATCAGACGGTGTTTAATATATTCGGCTTTCTGTCGCTGCATCCACTGATAAACCGTCTCGCCGAAAACATCTTTAAATTTCTTTTGAAACACTCCCTGGCTATATCCACATAGTTCTGCAAATTCACCGGCACTCTTTACATGTAGATAATAGTCGACGACCAGTTTTTTGAACTCCATATTTTTCCCCAATAGAGGATAAAAAAGCATAGCCAATTCATCCGAAGTATAGTAAGCATGCAAAATAATAAACAATTCCTGAATTTTTCTTGAAGCCAAATCAGCCATAGGAACCTGATTTTGTTCATAATTCTGCATTAATTGCAGAAAACGGTCGAGTGATTCACGAATCTCCAATTCCCGGAATTCATATTTTATCAAAGAGAAAAAAGGAGTCAGATTTTGAAAGATATATTTATCACAACTATGATTCAAAGTGCCGAACCCCAAAATAATGAGTTCGACCGTCGATACGGCTTTACATACACATCGGGAAAGGGGAGTCAGCAAGATCATGTTTCCATCGGAAATAAGCCTGGGATACAAATCTCCATAGATCACTTCCATTTCTCCATGAAGAATAAAAACCAGATTATTATTTTTATCTGCCTTATTTCTTTGAAAAACAGTATCTTTTTCAAACTTAAAATAAGAGAATTTATTCTTCAGATCAGATTTGATATAACAAACAGTATCACTTCCCATTTTCAACTTATAGATCAATGTGTTCTCCCGTCATTTTTTGTTCTTCTATAAATTTTGTCGGGGTCATTCCCAACCATTTTTTACAGAATTTTGTAAAGTGAGCCGGTGAAGAAAAACCAAATTCATAAATAATCTCTTTGAGGTTTACCTCCTCTCCACTCAAACGTTCTTTAAGCCGATCGGCCTTTTTGCCCAATATCCATTGGTATATCGGTTCATCGAAGATTTCTTTGAATGCCCGTTTGAAACTACTGACCGAATAACCACAGATCTGAGCCAATTCTGCCACAGACTTCACATGTAAACAATTATCTTCGATCAATTTTTTCAAATCTCCCTCTTTGTGCAAAGAAAGGGTATAAAAAAAATAAGACAATTGTTCTTTAGAGTAACAAGACTTCATCAAAACAAATAGTTCTTCCTGTTTTTCTTCGAACAAATACCTGCAATCCACCCCATCTTCCAGGTACACGGTCAACATTTCCACAAATCCTTTCAGCAGCTGGTTTAAAGGTAAGATTTCCAATAATTCCCCTCTCCCCTCCAAACATCCAAGCTCCGAAACTGTTTTCAAGCAATATTCAGTGGGACGGTCAGAAATAAAGTACAAAAATTCAAGTGGAGTAAAAGCTTTCAATTTACCTTTCAAAGCAGGCAACAAAAACATCTCTCCGGCTTCAACGAATACCACCTCGTCTTCAATAGACACACCAGCTTCACCACTTAATAAAAATATCCAGCAAATGCCCGAAGTTTTCCATTTTTCCCATACAAAACCTTTCTCAAATTTCACCTGTTCAAAAAAGACCAACTCACTCCGTTCATAATTATTACAGGTTGCCTCTTTATTACAACAGTAAACACGATCGTTACTCATAATTTAACTATATACATGAATACTAAGAGCTAACAAACATAAAATAAAACTTTCAGTCAAGTTAAATTTAATTATAAGTTACAAACAAGAGGCATGAAACATTCACGTATTCTGTGTTTTACATAACTTCACTCACTCCTTTTCAACAAAGGTAAGATTTAAAAAAACAAATCAAAAGATGTTCTGATTTAATTTCATTCTTTTTCCGGCAAATAAATCTTTCCATGAAAGTGTGCAGAAAAGTCACTGAAACGTGTTCAGACTTATAATTAGTTCTTAAAGTTGCTCCTTCGTCGCTCAAAGTCCATAAAATCGACGGACTTTATAAACCAATTAATTCGGCTTATAAACAACAAAGCATCCGAAGTTTCGAATAAAAAAACATTATTTCTTTTGGAATAAAAATATTAAAGCGTATATTTGCACCGCCAAACCGTAAAAGTGTTGGTTCAGTAGCTCAGCTGGATAGAGCAACGGCCTTCTAAGCCGTAGGTCGTGGGTTCGAATCCCGCCTGAATCACAAAAGCAGCAATTTGAAATTGCTGCTTTTTTCATTTCATTGTTGGCCATTTACCTTCGGCTCAACCGTATCTGACTTTCAAGAGCCTGTCTGATGACCCAAAAGCCAGATAGCCTCCTTTTTCTGTTGCCCTCCCCCAAATCTCTCATCACCGTAAATATGCGGTGATGAGAGAAAAATAAAACCACACACTGTTTTTCCTGTTTCTCAACGGACCTCTTTATAACGCACATCTTTAATTTTAGCGAACCCGGAATACTCCCAGCCCGGTTTCAGGGTCAACTTCATACCCGATCCGCTCACATCATAGAAACGCAGCATTCCTCCATTATTATCCGTAGCGGCATTTTTGTAAGAACAGACGATCAGTTGATTTTCACGGTCTCGGTATATATTTTTGATTTCATCGTCATATTTCGAACACAAGTCATCGATGCCCCACGGATAATCATAGCGGTTGAACTTCAAACAGGTAATCTCTTCGCCTTCTAAAGTAATCACCGGTTCGGAAACCCCTGATCCCACATTGTAAGCATAGACTTTATTTCCATAAGCGTAATAAATCACATAATACTGGGAACTGGCAGCAAAACAAGTGGCATTGGCAAAATTTTCCGCCATAACATCCAAATGGCAGGCCCCTTGTTTAAATTCCCCGCTTCCCAAATTCACCTCATAAATATGCCGCTTGCCATCTTCCTGCATAATGCAATACACCATTCCTTCGGAAAAAGAGGTGTTAAGCATACACACCAAATCCATATTTCCCGTATTGTAACTAAAATTTTTATTCTCCGGATCTTCCAACGGATGCAACACCTGCTTTTTTCCAGCGACATCGCTACCTGTAACACCTTCACCACTCCAGTAAACAAAACGATGATTATCCGTATCAAACAACAAGGCGATACCAAAGTCGGATGACAACGGTCTTTTCAGCGTAGTCCCGACATAAGGCGCCACCTTGTATTCAGGCGTTCCTCCCCGGACGGAAGTATTAATCGGATACTCGAATCCCGTTTCTACTTCCACCGTATTCCAGGCATAGACATTTCCTTCCCGGGATACGCAGATAACAGCATCGTGCTCTGGTTTATAGAGTCCTTTATAAGGCACTGACACAAAATTTACAATATGATCGTCAGTAGCAGCCAGAAACATTGCCGATTTCAATTCGTGATAACTCTCTACATCAAGAAATTCTCCGCCACCTTTAGAATCTGTTGTCTCCAGCCAGTAAGCCGCATCTTCGGACATTGCAATAATCCGGTTACCGGTAGCACTTCCAGTGGCATAGAATCCTATATTCGCAGCGTGGTACTGTTCCGGTACTCCATCCTTTCGCCGGATTACATCATAAGCCGGAACAATCCGGTCCACAGAAATCTGCGCCAGCATATCTAAACGCACCCGTTCTTCCGATCCTTCATCGCAAAGCAACATCCATCCCTCCGAGGTAATGGTCGTTGCATTGACATAAAACAATTTCAGGGTCTTTACTTCCGTCCGTTTATCGGTTACCGAGAACAAAAATGCATGCCTGCCGGACTCCAATGCAGCTAACATATGAAGGTCTTTCGTATTGGCAACTTCTTCCCATTCACCTTCCGAATTTTTCCTTTGGTAAGCAAATTCGAAGTTCGTATTCCGCTCATCAATAATTCCTTCCAAATTGGAAGTAACCACCGGTTTTAAATCGATATATTCCGCATTGGCCAATACCGACAGCATTGATGAAATGCTATCTATCGTAATGACCGCTTTATCTTCATACGTATAATTTCCTTTGTCTTCCGCACAGGCTATTGCCAACAGGCAAAACCACAACATGCTCAGACGCGAAATTTTTAATATATTCATTTTTTCTATATTTTAAGGTTTTAACACGACATTCGAGTAATCCACACGATAAGCATCCGGCAATTGCATATAAGAGCCGTCTTCATCGTATACCGGATCGCCTTCATCTGCTCTCCGTTGCAATTCCGACTGCAATTCCCGGGCGTAAAAAGGCATCCGTCCTTTGCTGACTTTGCCGGTGGCCCAAGTCCAATCCGTTGTCGTAAAGCCAAAGAAGCCATTGATATAGGCATATCGGACCGGATTCCACTTTCCGAAATACTGATCGGCAGCAACATCCCCCCACCGACTCGGCTGCGTATAAATTTCACTGATCAGAAATGTATAGCGGGTTCCGTCTATCGTATCTGCCGTTGTATTACTCCACACATTGCTGGATTTATAAGCATTGAGTACCTCAAAATATTGATTGGCCTCTAATTTCAAGACCAATGTATCCACCTGTTTTTTGATGGAAGCATTCCGCATGAAACGGACTCCAACAGTTCCCTCGTTGCTTCCGGCCTTGATTTTCAGCGTATCGAAATCCATCATATATCCTCCATCGGGATTCGTTACAGCATCATAAGAAGTCATCGTCGTTTGCTCTTCGTCGACAACGACTTTCAGGGCCCGGTCGTAATCTTTTACCTCGCCCAGCAACTTCACTTTGGCATTGAATACTACTGAGGTATAAGCTGCCGCATAATCGACAAACGAAAAATTAGTCCTCGTGGTATATCCTTCGGCGCCGTTACTTCCTGAAAAATTCTGTACCTGAAAATATACCATACTGTCACCACGGTTGTACAAACCGACGTTTTCTTTTTGGCAGGCGATACTTATTCCTGCCATGGCGGCAACCCATATCCATTTGTTTATTCTATTCATATGTCTGTATTTAACGGTTATCCAATTCACTTTTCGGCAACGGAAGTACAAAGCGTTCTTCCTTTTCTTCATCAGTTGCTTTATCTTTATAATTGTATGTCGGAGGTATTCCAAACATTGGTATGCCGGGATTAGTCATCACCTTTACTTCTTTTCGTCCGTTGTAATCATTATCGAATCCCATATTCCGACGCTTGAAATAGAAGAACTTCTGACCTTCTCCGACAAATTCACGGATATACTCCAAGGTCAGCCAATCCTGTAAAAAGCTCTCTCCGTTTCCTGTTCCCCAGTTATTGGTACCCCGGTCAACGAACATCCGGTTCAAATAGGTCCATGCAGTCGGCAGATCGTACACCTCGGAACCGGTCGTACCGAGACATTCCGCTGCAATATAATACGCTTCGCTAAGCTTGATCAGCGAACAAAAGGTTCCGTAAAATTTCTGAGCCTGCAATAACTGGTTTTCATCTTTATTATTGGTCACCTCATCCCGTTTTTGATCCGCAATTTCTTTGAATTTTACCATTTGGTAGCTCGCATTTCCTTCCAAAGTGGTTCCGCTGGCCCATTGCGACTGGAAACGCCAGTCTCCGACCCAATATCCCCCGTATTTGTAAAACAAAATACCATCTACATATCCGGTACGGGGTATCAGCAAAGCTTTTCCGGTATTACCTCCTCCAAAAGAATAGTCATAAATCAATCCTCTGTTTTTATTGTAATACCCGAATAAACACTCGGTCGAAAACATCCGGTCGGGGTCGGAACTGTTCCCTAACAACTTACCCGATTCAACCACCGGGAAGAACTCCCTGACCTGGGGATCGTCGGTCAGCTTGCGGGCTTCGGTCAAGGCATTGCCGTAATCTCCCCCCCACAGATAAGCCCGGGCCGTCAACAAGACCGTCGCATAGTAATTCAGACGCAATTGCCGGTAGCGCATGGAGTTATCCTGACTCACCTCATCGTATTCTGCACGGGGTCCCTCGGTAAGTACCGGATCGGAGGCCAGCAGTAAAGCTTCGGCTTCTGTAAGATCGCGGATAATATAGTCCTTCAGTACCGTACCGGCCGGCATAATGGACAGGATTTGCGGATCGGTGCTTTCATTGTAAGGGATACCGCGTCCATCCGGATTTTTCGCCATAATCGGCCCGAACAAACGCAACATATCCAAATGCAGCATTGCACGGACAGCCAGCATCTCGCCCTTGAGCATTTTATATTCCCGCTCCGGTAATACCTTGTCCTTTACAGCATCATCCTCGATGTTCTTCAATACCACATTGGTATTCATAATCGTCGAATAGGCTTCGTTCCATATACTGCTCAGTACGCCTGTAACCGACTCGTTCGAATAATCCCACTCGGTCAGAGCCCGCAAGTATTTATAATAATCGCTTTCATCCGACTGCTCCACAGCGTAATATTGCCCCAGAATATCGATCATGTCATAACTCAGGTATTTCCCGTAAAGCGAGTTCCCGGACATTCGGTTGTAAACCCCGTTAACAGCAGCATAAAATCCATCTTTGGAAGAAAATTGCTGTTCCTCACTCTGTTTATCACTCGGTTTATAATCCAGCCAGTCGGTGCAGCTGTACCATAAAATACAGCTTAACAGAAGCGGAAAAACGATTCTATATTTTTTCATGATATCGGATTTATAAAGTTAATGAAATGGCGAAAGACACACTGCGTGCGAAAGGATAGGAAGTACCCCGTTCCATCTTGATGGTCGACAGGCGGAATATATCGTTCATATAGGCATTCAAACGTAACGAGCCAAGCCCCCATTTATGAACCAACTCAGGAGAAAATTCATATCCTATCCTCAAAGCCTCCAGACTCAATGAATTGTCTTTCTGTACAAAACGGGAAGACATCGGAGTGGATGTCGAATTGGCGATATTCTTGAACTGAGCCTTATCGCCCGGCTTTTGCCAACGGTCATAAAGAGCACGCTTATCCTGATTATATATCAGCGAATTCGTACTGATGTTCTCTACTTTATTAAATAAAACGGAATTAAACGAATGACCGCCCACCCGATAGCGGAAATCCAGGTTACAGGAAAAACCTTTCCAGGAAAAATTGGTACCCAGTACCCCTTCCACCTTCGGACGACTGTTGGCCACCACCACTTCATCGTCATATGAAAAATCATAAGTCAATTCCCCGTTTTTCTTAATAAACAGTTCCCGTCCGGTGGAGGGATCGATTCCTGCCGAACGTACAGCCCAGATATCATCGGGGTCTGCGCCGTCATAGTACCGCTTTGTCGACCTGTTATCACCTTCACGTTCCTGCGAATTATACATTTCCAGACGATTGCCGATGCCGGACAGCTCATTGGAACCATGCCGCAGATTACCCCGAACCGACCACCAGATCCGCTCGCTCATCCGGCGAATAATGTAATACGTAGCCGATGCCGTAAAACCTTTGGAGGTTTGTTTGCCGAAATTTTTATAAGTCATATTGTCGGTCGCTCCCGAAGAAGGCGGCATAGAGATAGCGATCAGCAAAGGATCAGTTGTCTTGTAATAATAATCCCCGGTCAGGGTCAGACGGTTATTCAGAATCGTAATATCGAACCCGATATTTTTATCGAGGGTTGTCTGCCATTCCAGATCAGGATTTCCCAGCTGAGCCAGCGAAGTGGTCATTCCGAAATAATTAAAGGAATTGAAATTATAACGGAACGTCGTAATGGTTGCCGAAGAAGAAAAATTCTGATTCCCCGGATTACCGATGGAAGCTCTCAGCTTCAACATGGAAATTCCGTCAAAATGGTCGGCAATAAATTTTTCATGGTGCAAATTCCATCCCAGACCGACAGCCCACGTACCGATATAATGCTTATTAGTCCCGAATACCGACGAACCGTTGACACGATAACTGAAATCGAGCAAATAACGGTTATCATAAGCATAATTTCCAATCACATACCCGCTCACCGAACGTGTCGTACTTTCGTTATAAGCCGGGGAACCTCCGTCCGGATAACTGTTGGCAAAAGAAGGAAGTGTGAAATCTCCTACCGGAAAACCGATAGCCGAATATCCTTGCGATTTCGCCTCTAAAGCAGAAAGGTACCCCCCCAATACGATATTGAATTGGTGTACTTCTTTCAATACTTTGGCATAAGTAAGCGTAAATTCTCCTTCATACTTATTGCTCTGTGTTTCCGTATTGCCATACGAACCGCGTTCTGAGAAATCCGTTTCGGCAAAACGGGTATCCAGAGGAGAATAAAAAGCTTCCGCCTGAGTACTCTGGTGTGTAAAACCGAACCGAGCCCGTAATTTCAAGGTCGGGACAGGAGTATATTCTACAATAAACTTATCCGACCACGACAAATTGTTTCCCTTGTTATAACTGTTCTGCTTAGCATTGTAAAGCGGATTGGCAGCTTTAATATAATCCGTATATTCCAGCCACCTTTCCACTTCGCCGTTCTCATTGTATTTCGTATAATAAGGATTAGCGTCGGCATATTGGGAAAAAGCGACAATCGGATCCTTGCTGTCCGTATTGTTCATATCAAACTTATTCATAAACTGAAATTTCTTCAGCCGGTAAGTCAGGTCGATATTTCCGCTGATATTATCCCGTTTGGATTCTTTCATTACACCGGTAATCCCGTTATATGCCAGTCCGATACCGAACATAAATGCACCTTCACCGCCGTCTACATAGAGGGAATGCCGGTGATTCAGGCCAACCCGCAGAGGTTCCGACAGCCAATAAGTATTTACTCCGCGGGCAATATCGGCCAATTTATCATAATAAGACTTTTTCAATTCAACATCTTTCACAACATCATTCGATGCATCATACCTGCCGACCAAATTTTCAAAACGCAATTTTTCACTGGCATCCATCAAATTATAACTGCTCAGATCAGCCCATGAAACATTGGCATTTCCGCTGTAAGCCAGATTTAACTTACCCGATTTGGGACGGATGGTTTCCACTACCACCACTCCATTTGAAGCCTTCGAACCGTAAATGGCCGTTGAAGCAGCATCTTTCAAAATAGTAATCGAAGCAACCCGGCTCATATCCAAATTATAAATAGCTTCCAGCGAAGACTCGAAACCATCCAGAATAAACAAGGGCTGATTCGGGTCCTCGCTCAATTCATCCCGGGTACTGATCAGACTTGATTTTCCCCGGATTTCAATATCCGGTAATTTATTCGGGTCGGAACCGAACTCATTATTCTCAAGTACATTAAATGAAGGATCCAGTGTTTTTAAACTGGCGATAACGTTTTGGGTACCCACCGATCTCAGCTGTTCCCCGTCGAAAGTGGCAGAAGCTCCGGTAAAACTGTCTTTTTTACGGTTAAAAATACCGGTAACGACCACTTCATCTATTTCTTTTGCATCTTCCTGCATCACCACTTTTAAAGGTTTGTCATCTTTCAGCACAATTTCCTGTGTTTTCATTCCGATAAATGAAAATACCAGCACCACATCTTTCTTTTGCGGCAAAGCGATCTTAAAAATCCCTTCGGTATCTGTTACTGTTCCCAGGGAGGTACCCTTGATTAAAATAGTTACTCCGGGAAGCGGACTACCCGAACGGTCAGTCACTTTACCTGTCACTTCCGATGTTTTACTCTGAGGCAAAGCAGCATTCACCTTCCCTTTACGCAACACGACCGTATTATGGGTAACCTCATAAGTGATACCGGTATTTTTCAACACCTCACTCAGAATTTCGTCCAAAGTTTTATTCTCTGCCACGACATCAATTCCGGTCACCTGTTCGATATCCTTAACACTATAGAAAAAAAACATTTCGCTTTTCTTTTCAAGTGCCCATAAAATAGTTTTCAGGGAGGCATCATGCATCTTGAAATTCATTCTTTCATTTTGTGCAGTGACACGGGCCGACACCTGAAACACTGTACACAACAAAAAGCACACACCTAATTTCATTGTCATCAGAATTTTTCTTCTCCACACCAACCAAGGGTGGATTGTTTGCATTTTGTTCATCGTTTGTTTGGTTTAAAAATTATTGTTTTGCACTAAATACAATTGTTTTACCTCTTGTATTTACATTTATTTTATGAGTCGAGCGAATGACATCCAATATCGGTTCGATAGAAGCACTACGATTCAATTTACCCGCAAATTCAACTTCTTTGATCCAATCCGCCTGATAACAAACCTCGAAATCATACCATCTTTCTAAAACAGTCATGATCTCTGTCAGACGTTGTCCACGAAACACAAACTGTCCGTTTTTCCACGCAATATAAAGATCGAGCTCTACTGTTTTCACGTCCAGTTTTCCTTTTTCGATATCCCACTCAGCCTGTTGTTCAGGCTTCAACGTATTCCGGACAGACTTATCCATCCCCGTAAATACAGCCACTTCTCCCCGTACCAAAGTAGCCTGTACCCATTTTTCATCGGCATAAGCCTTTAAATTAAACTCGGTACCCAATACCCTCACATCCATATTTTCAGTCTTTACTACAAAAGGCTGTTTCTCATTTTTCGCTACCTTAAAATAAGCTTCTCCCTCCAGCCAAACTTCCCGGTTCTGTCCGGAAAACTGTACCGGATACCTCATTTTCGTTTCTGAATTCAACCAAACAACCGTTCCGTCCTGCAAAGTCATTATATATTCTCCCCCTTTAGAAACTTCCAGGGTATGCCAGTCTGCTACCGGCATTTCTATTTGGCCGTTGTATTTCAAACCGCAAGAATCGTTACTGATAAGCATACCGTCACAATCGATCAATTGGGTATCTCCATTTCTTTTCTCCAACTCGACAGTTTTCCCATCGGCCAATACCAGACGGGCCTTTGAAATACCGGGATGAATTTGTTGCGTCACATCAACAGGAACATTTTCTTCCCGCTGCATAAACCATCCCAACACTCCTCCTCCCAATAACAACATGATAATTGCTGCATATTTCCAATACCGACCGGATAAGCCCTTATTGCTTTTACTCTCAGTCAAACGATTACGAACTATTCGCCAATGTTTTTCCACATCAACCGAATTCCTCTTCTCTTCCTGCCGGATAAGGTAATGAGGATCAGTAAGCCGGGAATGCAAAAGCCTGTTTTCTTCCGATTCTTTCAGCCAACATTCCAATTCTTCTTCTTCAGCAGGATTTAAACCGAAGCTGATCTGCCTGGCAATCAATTCATATATGCGCCGATATGCTGCGATATTCACCATAAAAAGGTTCGATTAAATTAGTTGAAAGTTTATAAAGTTCGTAAAGTTTAAAAAGCTATTGACCCCTGAGGGCACTTAGTTAATTGACAATTATCGCATGATAATTGACCACATATTTCCCAACCTGTGGTTTCTTCTTTATTTATTTGATAATCAATGATTCTCTTCTTCATTCTCTTTTTCATTTCTTTTCTTATTATTTTCTAATGGAAGCAAAGCTTCCAGACAATTGTCAATTATCATCTGGCAATTATTCTTTTTGCGGATTCCCGCAAAAAGAATCGAACATTTTTCAAGTCTAATAACAACTGAAAAGAAAAAAAAGACGAATGGAGGTTAAAAAAAATTCATTTTTAACATTAGAGGTAACAAATAGAAATGCTCTTTCAGAATGCCTCTTAACTTTTTATAAGCACTTTGTTTCAGGGTACGGACAGAATTGATGGATATATTCAATTGATCTGCAATCTCCTGATTCGAATACCCTTGCAGGCTTAATTGTATTATTTTACAAGATTGCTTGGGCAGCTGTTCAACTGCTTTATGGACAAGCTGATAAGTTTCTTCTTCAATAATCTGGTTCCGGAAAAAGAGTACAGAATCTTTCTCCTGTAGTCTTAAATGTTCGTCTACAATCTGATTGTGTTTAATGTGATTCAGTGCCAGATTCCGGGCCGTCGTATACAAAAACCCCTTTACCTTCTCTGGCGATACGAATTCCCCTTCAAAGCGCCATAATTGGATAAAAGCCTCCTGAGCGATATCCGCAGCCATATCCATATCATGGACATACTTATCTGCAAACATGACAAGAAAGGGGAAATTTTCTCTGAAAAATGCCCCGAATAATTTGTAATCTTTCTTATTTACAGCAGCGATCAAATCCATTCCGGAGCAAATATAGTGTAAATTCACTTAAATAGTATCTGTAAAAGAGGGTAAAAGTGATACAAAATTTGCAAATTATCACGCCCGGACATCCATCAGTTTCCCCACAACAGCCTGAGCAATTCCTAAGCACCGTTTCATTCCGCCTGACAATCGGTTGGCCCATGAAAACAAGTTCGTCCGCGTCCCCGCAGCCTGTTATATACGACCGCTTCCCTCCTTTATCAGGATGGTCCCTGTGTCGGCCCATACACCGGTACAGGCCGCCAGGAATACCATCAACAATAAAGTACTTTTTACGTTATCTGTTTCAATCGCTATTTTTTCAATTCATTTTCCAGCATCTTCTTCAATTCCGGTGAAGAAGGACGGGGAGCATCCACCGACACGATATTTCCTTTTTTATCAAAAACCATAAACCGCGGGATTCCCGTAATCTTATAATCTTTGGTAATCTTGCTCCAACCGCCGGCCAATAACTGCACCCCTTTCAGTCCCTCCGTTTTAATGAAGTCCAGCCATTTCTGTTTATCCTTGGATTCATCAACAGACACTCCCCCAAACACAACATCTGTCCCGTGCATTTCCTCCTCTAACTTTTTCAGGTAAGGAATCTGCTGACGGCAAGGTCCGCACCAAGTGGCCCAGACATCTACCAACACAACCTTCCCTTTAAAATCGGACAAAGACACCATTTTCCCGTCCACATCCGGATAGGTAAAATCGGCAGCCTGTCCGCCGGCTTTCGTATCATACAGTTTGGTTCCGACAGCTTCTGCCCGCATTTTCAAAGAAGGAGTCACCAAATATTTACCGAACTTCTCCATTGCGTTCAAATACTGGTCATAGGATTTAAAACTACGGAAACTATTATTAACGACATATTCTCCTTTCAAACGGTCGTTTCCCAAATAAGAAAGGCAATCATCCGTATAAGATTCCACGTCATACTTTTTGCCGTCTTCATTATAAGCGAACGAGGTATAACTGATGAGCATTTTGATCCCTTCCGGGAACTGCAGCACCTTGTCGTCCGTATATTTTCGTGCAGAGACAATATGACTGTAATATTCCGGCCGCATCGATTTTTCCGGATGCTTCTCCCGGGGAGTATGCAGGAAAATAATCGCATAATAATCGGTAGCATAATCCACATAGTCCGACAATATCACGTCGAAAGCCTTATTCCCGCTTCTCAATTTACTTTTCAGTTGCTCCAACCCTTTCACATAAGTTTCGAATTCCGGAAAGAAATCCTCGTAATTGCTCCGTGTCAATTCAAAAAATACGGCTTTCAGGCGAATATTAGCAGCATAATCCACCCAGCTGTACAGGGTTTTATTTTCCTTTGAATTTTTTCCGTTCAACTGTGCCCGGGTTTCTAACAAATCGATATTGACCTGTTCACCCCCCTTCAGATAAACAGGAAAATTCAGTCGTTCCCCTCCGATGGAGTAAAAACCGGTTTCGGGTTTCAGCAGAAACCCGAAACTGCCGTCCGCTCCGATTCGAGAGGTCGCACACGCCTGTATGCTACCATCTACCGTTTTATATAGGGTGACTTCCTTTAGTTTTGCTCCTTTTACAAATCCTTTAATGGCCGAATATTCCTGTGCATGGCCAGGCAGGGATAAGCACAGGATCAATATAAACAAATAATTTTTCATGGTTATAAATTAATAAAGTGTTGTTTTACCTGTTCCTTTGATATAAATCAGAGCACCTACTTTTCCTTCCCCTTCCAGTATTTCGGGATCAGCCTGTAAATTACCCGCTTGAATATTGTACAGGTAAACCTTATACCGGCTACCGTCAAAAGTGGCGACCGCCAGTTTATTAATCACCGTGGAATATTTAAGGTGCCGCATATAGGTGATATTCTCACTATCGGAGAGAATAACCTGGCTCTTTTCCTGATAACCGGCATCGATATTACAGGAATAAACCGTATGCCCCTGCGAGAAATAGATAATATTATTATTTTGGCTGCTGGCCCGGAAATCCGCTTGTAATAACTTTAAAGAATTATTGTCAATCAGGGTATCACATTTTTTTGCCGGATTATTATATGGGGAATAAGCATTATTGACTTCCAGATTATACATCAGGCAGGTATCGGTCTGTCTTTTTTTCAGCAAAGCCCAACCGGAATTACTGGGACCGGGACCAATATACAGCAGATCGGCATCCAGGTTACTGACTCTGGGATAGGTGAGCGAATCAACCGCACCTTTCTCTTTAAAGTTTACAACACTGCTACTCATAGCATTTATCGCGACAAACGAATCCGACGTTTTATCAAAGCAAAGCGGTTGGCGGAAACCGTATGTCCAATTTGGATACAATTGATAATTACCAGGCAGAGCAACCCCAAACCGGCCGCTATTGGAAGACATGTTGTAAATGTAATGTGCTTTACCGTCATTCATCAGATAAAGTTCAGTGCTTTGAGAACAGATGTTCTGAAAATTTGCGACAGCCGGACGTTCATAAAACAGATCATCGATGTCGCGAATGATTTCCCCGTTCGACGTTCTGATAACCACAGCTTCTTCCTTGGCCAATGCGAAAATACTGTTGGTATTTACATAACGTTCATTGATCTCATCCCATGCCTTGTAATTGTATGAAAATTCAATGGCGCGTGCTTCTCCCTTCAGATTTCTCCCTTCATTGTTTGTGGCAATGATATTTTCTATTTTACCTTTTTCCGTAGAAAACAAATCCAGGTCTGTACAGTCGTCTTTTGTACGGAGGACATACCAGCCTTCAGACAGAGCTGTTGTGACAGTCAGCGGCACTTCTTTAATCTCAGTAATACCTGTATTCCGTTCCGTCGCCATACAGACAATCTTATATGAACCAGGGTCCAGTGTCATCGGATAGACCAAGTCCCGGGTAGTAGCGATGGTATCCAATGTCGGAGCATATCCCTGTACATTGGTTTGGTACACACCCCAATGAAAATCATATTCAGCATCGGCCGGACTGACTTCCGGTGAAATGCGCAAAGTATCGACCAAGGTGTAGAGCGTGTAACTTGCTTTCATGCTATCGATTCGAATTTCGAAAACCTCGGTATAATCATAGTTGCCCTCATCATCATAACAGCCGTAAAAGCCGATGAGGAATAGTAAAAAACTGATAATATATAACTGTTTCATCGTTTAGCGTATTAAAAATTCAACTGGGGAATGTTATAAGGGCACTGTTCGGATCGTTCTGATTTTCCCGCATCGGAGCCAGTCCCTGTACTTTGTTGTCCGGATCATCATTATAAGCCTGCAACGCATCTCTCAGTTTATCTTTTGTATAATTGATTTCTGCATAATCTGCACTTAATTTGTTCCACCAGGCATCGCTGATTTCCGTCTGCATCACCTCAATCATAAACTCATGTTTCCGGGTACTGTAAACTCCGAAATAATAACGATCTACACTACTATTCCAGAAATTGGGTTTGCTGAGTTTGTCAGAGAGAACAATAGTGCCGGATAATTTACCGGTCTCACCCAACCGGAAGTCATCAGTGGCTTTCAACCGAAGGCACAGGCGATAATCGTCTTCTTTCAAACTGGCATCCCGCAACAAAATGACAGGGATTTCTGCCGTTACAGCATTCGGCTGAATAACCAACAGGGGAAGCATTTCCGGGTCGTCCATCGGTACATAATGTACTCCTGCTACCGCCTTATTGGGCTTTTCCGTCAAAATCGAGTCGATAAGATTGCCTTTCTCGTCATACTTATACTCAACATCATATTCGCTGATCTGTTCCAAAGCAATTTGGCGTACCCGATTTTCCGGATCACCGATTGTATTGACTGTCAGGTAAACCGTATCACGTCCGATCGCTGCATCCATATAGTAAAAGCTGGTAAGGATTTCATTAGCCTCATCCATTTGTACACGGGCGATATCGTTGAATAACAGATATTCCGCTTTCTGGCAGCCTGTCAGCCCGATCGCCACCAAGAAGAGAACCGTATAAATGATTTGTTTCATAATTTTCTGGTATTTAGTTTCCATAATTAATTTCACTCAAAGGCAAAGGCACGACATAACTCTCCTCGTCGCCCGGAAATTTCGCCCAAAGAATATTTTCCACTGCCAGACGCTTAAAAGCGTAGAATGCCTGCCCTTCGGCATAAAATTCTTTGTTGTACTCTTTAATTAAAACCTCCTCTAACTGGGCTTCGCTTTGCAGATTTACCAACTCAATATCCCTGGAGAGGCAAAACTCTTCGTACAACCGACTGGCTTCACTCAGAGGTCCGCATTCCATAGCAATGAAATACATTTCAGCCAAACGGATCAACGGGAATTGATTAATTTCATCGTGATTATCATCTTGCAGGAATTTCTTAATAGAAAAGACAACACTTCCGCTTCCCGAAGTGTAACTGGTCCACAATCCTAAATACCGGATATCCGTCGTTCCTGCCGGATATAAATTCGGAGAAAGGACGTTTTGAGCCTTCGAATAAGAAGAGTTAGTCGTAAAAGCACTTTCAGCCCTATCTTTAAGGTTATATTCATAAATAGCTAAAATGTGTTCCGTAGAAAAGGAATAATCTGACTTACTCAAATTATCCGTCGATCCCAAAGTAAAAAGGAGTTTTCCGTCACTATCTTCAGCCTCGGTCAACTCGGTAGCACAATCATAGGCTGCAGACTTATTCGTTTCTCCTCCCATCCAGAGAAAAAAACGGGCTTCCATCGCTTTCACCGCGTAGTAATTGAAGCGGACCTGGCGGGCTAATAAAAAATTTTCTGCCGAAACGGACAGATTGAGTTCCTCCCCACCTTTTTCTGCCGGAATAATTGGATCTACCTGTTTCAGCAATCCTTCTGCATCAATCAGATCGTTTTTCAACAGTTCTGTAAATTCCTGATAGGTGTGATGGGTATGGTAGTCGATACCCACCGTAGTGACATAAGGAAGAATTTTACCGGTACTTGTCCGGGTCGGCATAGGACCGAACAAACGGAGCAGATCGAAATGACAATAAGCCCGCATAGCCAGAGCCTCACCTTTGATAATCTCGTACATTCCCGGTTCGAAAACGTCCTGTCTGGCATCGATTTGCTCTAAAATCATATTGGCCGATGCTATGATTTTGTAAAGCTGGGTGTAAATCGTTTCGAAACTGCTTTGAACACTATTGTCAACATAGTTGAACTGCGAAATCTTCTCCTGGGTACTATTCGCTGAACAATCCCAATGTTGAGCCAGGTATTCTACTGTACCATACATCAGTTGCTGTCCATAAGCACCGGTGCTCTTCATATTCAAATAAGCGCCGGTGAGGGCATCCTGAAATCCTTGCTGATCAGCATACATTTCTTCCAGCGTCATTTCCGTTTCCGGCTTTACATCCAGCCAGTCATTACATGAAACGAGGCCACTGAGTAGCCAACAGGCCAATATATATAATTTAATTTTCATCTCTGTTTATTTTTATCGGTTAGAACATTACGCTTAACGTAAAAGAGAACTGACGGGAGAAAGGATAAGAGGTTCCCCTTTCCTGTTTGATCGTCGAAATCCGGAACAAGTCTGCAATATCTCCTTTCAATGTGAGGGTCTGGATACCCAAATTATGCCGGAGCCATTTGTTTCCTTTCAAATCATATGTGATATTCAGGTTCTGGCAGGTAAACGTAGCTTCATCCTGTACGAATCTCGACGTAGCCTGTGTAGCAGTAGTCTCTTTGATCCCTTTGAAAAATGTCCGGTCACCAGGCTCTTTCCAACGGTCTTCGTATACCCGTCTGTCTACATTGTATTTTTTATCGGCATTTTCCACCCGGTTGATCAGGGTCGAATTGTATTGCTGTCCGCCCCATTCGTAACCGAAAGACAGATTGACAGACAGATCCCTCCACATAAACATCGTATTAATATTTCCCCGGTAGTCCGGTTGGTCTACTCCACAGAACACCCGGTCCCTCGCATCCCAGGTATAAGTAACCTCCCCGCTCTTCTTCAGGAAAAGTTCACGGCCGTTGCTGGGGTCGATACCGAGCGAAGGAACGGCATAAATCGCATTTTGAGAGTCTCCTTCCTGCCATACTTTGTTAGGAGTAGCCCCTCCGGTAGCCAGTAGGGTAGCATTGGCTTCTTTCATGGCTTCCGAGAGTTTGATAATTTTGTCTTTGTTCCGGACTAAAGAACCTGTTACCGACCAGATCAGTTCCCGTTCCGTATCGCGTAACAGATAGCCAGTCACTTTCAATTCAAAACCTTTATTTTCCAGTTTTCCGATGTTGGCTTTATAGCTGGTAAACCCGTTGGAAGGAGGTAATTCCAAAGAAGACATCAGGCCATTTGTCCGTTCCAGATAAAGATCACAGATCATATTCAAACGGTTGTTAAGTAAATTTACTTCGACTCCGGTATTGTACTTCATGGTCTTCTGCCATTCCAGATCAGGATTAGCCAGTGCTTTCAGGTTAGCTCCCATCCAATTGTAATAGCGATCGCTCAAAGAATAAGTATAAGTAACCATAGCTTCATAGGCACTGAAGTTGTTCGAGCCAGTCTCACCGACAGAAGCCCTTATTTTCAAGCGGTTTATCCAATCGACATTACTCATGAAATTTTCCCTGTGGATGTTCCAGCCGATACCGGCAGACCAGAAAGGAGCAAACCGTTTGTCTGCTCCATACAGGGAAGAACCGTCTGTCCGAAATGAAGCATCTACAAAATACCGGTCCTCGAAAGAATAACTGGCATTACCGACAAAACCGACACGCCGACTTTTGGATTCACTACCTCCCGGTTTTCCATTTTCTTTATATTGCATAGCTACTGCCAGAAAATCGAGCGCCCCACTCGGAAAACCTTCTACAGAAAAACTGTACCTCTGTGATTTCTGGTCTTCCAAATCCATATTCAGACCGGCATAAATCATATGCTTTTCCGCAAACACTTTCGAATAATTGGCCGTCAATGAAAAATTGTAACGCGACGATCTGCTCGTCGTATAATCATAAGTTCCTCTTCTGAAGTAATCGTCATCGGCATAATCAGCAAACGCTGTATGTTCGGGGGGAAGGTATTTGTCTGAATTATTCGTTTGAGTATAAATACCGAATGTACCCCTTAAGGTAAATTCCTGTACCGGTTTCCATTCGATCGAGAAATTATTGGTAATATTAGTATAATCGCTTGTTTCTTTTGTATTCAACGTAGCATTATACAAAGGATTGGCAGGATTATTTCCTCCCCAGTAGCTGTAATCCTCATCAAAAAAACGTTTTACATTACCATTCTCATCCGTTGCTGTCCAATAGGGATTCAGTTTTACATACTGATCGAAAGTTCCATAGGGAGACTCTTGTGCTTTATTCAAACCGATCGTCAGCTGATTTCTGAAAATCAGGTCGGAAGTTTTGTAAGAAAGGTTGATCCCTCCATTGAACGTCCGGCGGAACGATTCTTTCATAACTCCGGCTACGTCGTTATACTGCACTGTTGCCGAATAGCGGAAACTCGGATCTCCTCCTTCCAACTTGATGTTGTGCCGATGCCCCACGCCGACACGCAAGGGCTTGGACAGCCAGTAGGTATTTACCCCTCTCTCCACCTGTTGCAGAATTTCATTATATTTTTGTTTCAACTGCACTTCATATTCAGCCCTGACACCGTCATAATAGCCAGATCGAAGTTCCAGATCCAGCTTTTCCCTGGCATTCAATACATCATAATCGCTCAAATCCGGCACTTCGAGATTCAGGCTTCCCGTATAGGCAAACCGCAGTTTTCCAGGTTCGGGTTCTTTTGTCGTGATCACAATCACACCGTTTGCGCCACGAGAACCGTAAATAGCAGTTGCCGAAGCGTCTTTCAGCAAAGTGATCGTCTCCACCTCGCTATCATCCAAATCCATCATGCGTTCTAAAGTTATTTCAAAACCGTCCATGATAATCAAAGGCGTGTTCAATTCTGCTTTTGTATCGCTTTGCAACTGGTCGATATCCGGCATATTGGCCGCTCCGCGGATCTGTACTTCCGGTAAACGGTTCGGGTTAGAACCCCATTCGTTGCTTTCCAGGATATTGAAAGAAGGATCGATATTGCGCAAAGTGGTCAGTATGTTTCGGTTACCGAAACTTTTCAATTCCTTTTCCGTAATCACCGACACAGCGCCAGTATAGCTTTCTTTCGATTTTGAGAAGATTCCGGTCACAACTACCTCGTCCATTTGCTTCACCTCTTCTTCCATCACTACATTCAATTCTTTTTCCCCTTTATAATACACTTCCTGAGTTTTCATCCCGACAAATGAAAACACCAGTACCGTTTCATGATCGGCCGGCAGATCCATTTTAAAGTGGCCGTCCACATCCGTCACTACTCCGACAGAGGTACCTTTTAAAACCACGGTCACTCCAGGTAAAGGATGGCTTCCATGATCCCTTACCCGACCGGTAATTTTCCGGGATTGCGGGAGTATTCCAGCCGTTATCTGTTTCTTTCCAGCCTCGCGGATGATCACCACCCCATCCTCTATGACAAATGAAAAACCACTTTTCACGAATATACTTTCCAACACTGTTTCCAACTTCGTTCCCTTCATCTCTACATCCACCCGTTGCATGCGATCAATTGCATCGCTGTCATACACAAAACGGTATTTGCTGATTTCTTCTAAATAACACAAAACCTCCGATACCGTAACATTTTTCATCGCGATATCGAACTTCGTGTGTTGGGAAAACACATTAGCCTGTACATTCAATGTACACACCAATGAGATAAATACCGTTTTCATGATTAAAAACATCCGTGGTAATTTAAGGAACACGGAATCACCTGTTCTTGATTTTTTTTCCATACTTTTGTAGTTAGAGTTTATAACAATTTTTTGCTCTATGTCGGTAGAGCAAGGGTTTTATAACTAAAGGCGGGGTATATGCCACTATACTCCGCTGTTTTTATTATTCCACAATAATACACTGCCCCTGAATACGGAAATGCACACGTCCCGTTTTTTCAATCTTCGACAATATTTTATTTATATTGTCATAGCGTTCCAAATTCAGAGTAAAACGGGCATTCTTCAAGTCCGGAACTGCAAAAAATACCTCTACATCATACCAGCGTGCCAACCTCGTCATCACTTCTTCCAGCCTTGTCCGCGTAAAACGGAATTCTCCCCTGGTCCAGCCGATATACTCTTCAGCAACCACTTTTCTCACCCGGATTTGTCCTTCCTGCTTATCTACAAGAGCCTGTTCATCCGGGCTCAACAGTTGCCGGTGCTCTTCTGTCTTCACCTCGACCCGCCCTTCGACCAAAGTCATCTTTACCTCTTTAGTTTCGGGATAAGCCTCCACATTGAATAAAGTCCCCGTCACTAACACTTCTATTTCATCCACTTTCACGACAAACGGCTGTTTTTCTTTTTTCGCCACTTCAAAACATGCCTCCCCTTTCATGATTACTTCCCGGTTTTCTCCTGTGAAACGGACCGGATAAATCAGCTGCGACTCAGCATTCAGCCATACTTTCGTTCCATCCGACAGTATCAGCCGGTATTCACTTCCCCGGGGGACCCGTACCGTATTCATTTCCTGTATCGGAGCTTCTTCTTGTTCTCCTGTCTGGTAACTCACCACGTTCTCCCCTATCCTGATTTTCGTTCCCTTTCCAGCATCGACCACCCTTTCCTGTCTCTTTCCCAAATCAATTAATTCTCCATTACCGAGAATCAACACAGTCCCCGCACACCGGTCATTCCCCGACCGAGATATATTCAAATCATCAGCCGGTAGAAATATCCACCCCAATCCCAGGAGCAAAATCACTCCGGCACAAACAGCAGCCCCCGAATGCCAGGACCAGAATAGCCTCCTCGTACGGGGAAGTTTGCTCCACACTCCTTTCCAGGCTTTATGCAAATCCGGATGCTCCGTTCTCCGTAAATCAACAATCAGACGCTTACATATAATCTCATATTCTTTTTCATGGGATTCCGATTCTTTCCACCACTTCTGAAACCGTTCCTCTTCTTCCGGAGTAATAGTCCCCATAAGCCGGCAGCTAATCAAATGTGCAAGTTCATACCTATTTTCAAACCCTCTCATTTCTATGTGTATTTTATACTGAAACACTTAAAATCAACAAGTGGGTGTGCGCATCTGAAAAAAAAAAATTACTTTTGTTTCCGAATATCAGTATAAACGACCGGCAAATAAAATGCTTCTAAACAATAAAAGATTTGAATTATTTTTCAATACTTACTATGAACCTGTCTATCTCTTCTCCTTAAAATATGTAAGAGAAGAGCCTGTAGCTCAGGATATAGCTCAGAATGTTTTTGTCCGTTTATACGAGAAGAGAGAAAATTTTTACGCCATCGAAAAAGCCAAATCTTTCGCTTATACGACTGCACACAACCTTTGTCTTAATCATTTGCGACATTCCCAGATCGCACAAAAATATATTTCACAACGGGAAGAGGAAGAAGAGCAAAATTGTCTTCACGAAATTACTTATCAGGAAACACTCCGTTTACTCAGTTTCGCCATCAGCCAATTGCCCCCGCAAACCCGGGAAATTATCCAGCTCGGTTTGGAGGGCAACAATAATACTGAAATCGCAGATCTTCTGCATATCTCTGTCAACACCGTCAAATCAATGAAAAAAAGTGCATACAGACGGTTACGGGAAATACTCGGAAAGGAATACACATTACTTATCCTCAAATTGCTCGGTTGGTAAAACCGTAAATTTTACTGTCCTTTCCGATTTCTCCTGGCCATAACCGTGCTGATAAGGATCGGAATGCCCACAAATACTACCGTACCGACAATTACTAACCCCGTATAAAAGGCAGGACTACCGACCGGCAACTGCGAAGGTGGAAAAAAGGTAACGATAAATGAAAAGGCGACAGCCAGAAAACCGACTCCCGCAATCAGCCACATGCCCATCTTACCTCCGGGCACTTTATAACTTCTTTTCAGATCAGGTTGAGTATACCGCAATTTTATTCCTGAAGCATACATCATCATATACATAACGAGGTAAAGTCCGATCGTCAAAGCACTCAACAAAAAGAAAGCCACACTGACATCATCCATAATGATATACAGGGAAGATAAAACCGATACAATAGCTCCCTGAATAAAAAGGATATGAGTCTGTACCCCATTCCGATTGGTTTTTTTCAGGAAATCAGGCAATTGTCCATCGTTAGCCGTCCATAATAATCCACGGCTAGGGCCGGAAATCCATGACATAACCCCGGCCAAAGCTCCGAAAGCCGCTAACAATCCCATCACATTAGTCAACCACCCGATATGATAATGACCGAACAATTGCTGAAAACTGACGAACAATCCGGCTTGTAAGTTGATCTGATCATAAGGAGTAACTATCGCTACTGCCAGAGAACCTAAAGTGAACAAGGCAAAAGAAATCAAGGCAGCTAAAAACATGGCAGCAGGAAATTGTTTTTGAGGTTCTTTCATTTCCCGGACATGTACGGCATGTACCTCGACTCCGGCAAACAACAGTAAAATACCCGCCAAAAAAGCGATATCACTGATCCCCGTCATATGAGGGAAAAAACGCGGATGTACATGCCCGGCATTTACGTTGACCACTTGAGTAACCGTATCCGGGACATGTTCGAAAGCAATCGGATTACCTCCTGCAATCCAAATAATCGCCATAACGATAATGACCACTCCGGGCAATACGGTTCCTAATAAAAATCCCTGACTGGTAATCCGGGAAATAATCGAGGTGCCCTTAAAGGTCAACCAGGTAGCCAGCCAATACATAGCAATAGAAAACACCCCTACAAACCAGCCATTCTGCGACAAGTCGGGTTTTCCGATCATATATGCGATAGAGGCGGCTGCAAATCCAAGTACTGTCGGATACCAGACTACATTCTGAATCCATTGCAAAAAAATCGCCGTAAATCCCATTTTCCGGTTAAAGGCTTCTTTCACCCAAGTATATACTCCACCACCCCGGTCGGCAAAAGCGCTACCTAATTCGGCAGCGACCAAAGCCGCCGGTATCAGGAACAGGAAAGTAGCAAAGAAAATGTAAAAAAACATCGTCAGCTCCTCCTGAGCCATCATCGGCAATCCTCTCAAACTAATCACTGCAGCTGCCGTCATCAAGGCCAACTGCCAAGTTGAAATATTTTTCTTCATTCCAATAAATTTTAATTAATCAACCTCATTTATTAACCTACTAACGGAATAAATCTATTTTTGGTTGCTTTCTGTATCGGCTAAAAATTCGGGAATTTGTAACAAAGCTTTTGCAAAAGCGTAATTCTCCTAATTCAGAATGAAATTAAGGTATATTATGATCCTCAGCATTATTATCAAAATCATCATCGGTATGTCCGGAGTGATCTTTTTTCTCCGCATCTCAGGCAAGACACAAATGGCCCAGCTCACTCCCCTCGACTCGGTCAATGCATTTGTTTTAGGAGCTCTGATCGGAGGCGTGATTTATAATCCGGACTTGTCGGTATGGTATATGATCTTTGCGCTCGGAACCTGGACAATCGTCAATATGACTATCCGCTACTTGCTGCGTTTCAGTCTGATCAGGCGTTTAGTCAAAGGAGATACGGTTATGATCGTCAGGAACGGACAAATCAATCTCAAAGAATTCAAACGTAACGGTCTGGAAATGGAACAATTCCGGACCATGTTGCGGGAAGTGGGTATATTCTCGATGTTCGATGTAGACGATGCCCGCTTCGAGACAAACGGCAAGCTCACCGTTTCACTGAAACGAAATATTTCCGAATCTTATCTTTTTGTCAATAATGGATCGATCCTGCAAAGTTCACTGGATAATGCCGGAAAAAAGGAAACCTGGCTACTGGCTCAATTAAAAAAACTGGGATACGAAGATATCGATTCGCTCTTCTGCGTGGAATGGACCCCTGGCAAGGGATTTTATATTGCTGCTAAAAACACGGATTCTCACAAAAGTGGTCAGGCACATTCCGATAACGATATTTCGAATTGATTTTTCAATTAATCCGTTAACTTTGCACGCTGAAAATATAAAAATACATGAAGCAATACACGCAGCAACCTTCTTTACTGGCTTTAAGTCCTTTATTTATATTTCTGGGAGTCTACCTGGTCACTTCTCTTATCGCCGATGATTTTTATAAAGTACCGATCACTGTCGCTTTCGTGATCTCTTCCATCGCAGCTATCGCCATGACCCGTCATCTCGGTCTGAGTGAAAGGATCGCTCATTTCTCCGGAGGTGCTTCGGATAAAAATATCCTTTTGATGATCTGGATATTTATTCTGGCGGGAGCCTTCGCCCAATCGGCCAAAGCGATGGGAGCCATAGACGCCACGGTCAATCTGACTTTACACATTCTTCCGGACAACCTGCTTTTGGCCGGTATCTTTATCGCCGCTTGTTTTATTTCTTTATCGGTCGGGACCTCCGTCGGAACGATCGTAGCCCTCACTCCTGTTGCTGTAGGAATCGCCGATAAAACCGGTGTAGAACTAGCCTATATGGTAGCTATTGTCGTCGGAGGGGCCTTCTTCGGAGATAATCTTTCGTTTATCTCTGACACTACCATTGCAGCCACCAAAACTCAAGGGTGTGAAATGAGAGATAAATTCAAGGTCAATAGTTTAATTGTCATGCCGGCAGCCATCCTATTGCTCTTTTATTATGTCTTTGCCGGCATGCACATCCATACCCCCACGCAGATCGAAGCCGTCGAATGGATCAAGGTTATCCCTTATCTCATCGTTCTCGCAACTGCTTTAGCCGGCATAAATGTCATGCTCGTATTATTTCTGGGGATATTAACTTCCGGGCTTATCGGTATACTCTCTTCCGGTTTCGATTTGTTCGGCTGGTTCGGTGCTATGGGAGCAGGTATCACAGGCATGGGGGAATTGATCATTATCACTTTATTGGCCGGAGGTATGCTCGAAATGATCCGATACAACGGAGGGATCGATTACATCATCGTCAAACTCACCCGACATGTCAATTCCAAACGTGCCGGAGAGCTGAGTATCGCCGGTTTAGTCTGTCTGGCCAATCTTTGTACGGCCAACAACACGATCGCTGTCATCACCATCGGTCCTATAGCTAAAAATATAGCTGACAGATTCGGCATCGACTGCCGTAAATCTGCCAGCATATTAGATACATTTTCTTGTTTTATCCAGGGAATCATACCCTATGGAGCTCAAATGCTGATCGCTGCAGGTCTGGCCTCCATCTCCCCGCTTTCCATCATTCAATACCTGTACTATCCGATGCTGATCGGGATATGTGCCCTATCGGCTATCGTCTTCCGGTATCCGCGCCGTTATTCCTGACAGACTCAACGGTCCGTTCCCCCCAAAGCTTTGGCATACTCGGCCAAGGCTACTTTATATTGATAGTTGACAGAAACCACATTGGTGTACGCCTGTAACCAGCTCACCTGGGCCGACAACACATCGATAATCGGCAGTTTCCCTTCATTATAACTAAACGTATTCAACGTCAGGTTGTCCTTTGCTATATCGAGAGAAGAATATACGATCTCCAGCTTTTTGGATATTTCGATCACATTCACCCAGGCATTATTCAGCTCTTTACTTACCTGGTCCTTGAGCTGGCTTCTTTCCAGTTCTTTGGTCCATTCCTGGGTCCGGCTCAATCTCACATTCTGCCGCATTTCTCCCCAATGGAACACCGGTATATTGATTTGTGCATAAGCCGTAGTCGCCCATTGAGCCTTTCCGTCCACATTCAACAAAGTCGTTCCGTATTTTTCTTTTATACCGACAGCCAATTGGGGCAAATACTTCGAACGGGCCATATCGGTCTGCAATTTCGCCATCTCTATCCCCATAATGGCAGATTGATAGTCGGCTCTTCTTTCCAGGGCCTTATTCAACCCTTCCTGCTTAGGAACCCAAAGCACTTTTTGAATAGAATCGGTCAAAACTACAGCAGCATCCGGCTCCACTCCCATCATAATATTCAAAGATTGCAGTGCTGTCTTATAATTCGTCGAATTCGTATTCAATTGTAGTTCAGCTTCTTTCAAACGATTCTGCACCATCAATACATCTGTTTTACTGATAGCTCCTTCTTCAAACCGTTTATTTACAATCTCATACAATTCCCTTACAATCTGAACGAATTGTTCCGAAAGCTCATACAGATTGCGGTTTGCGGCCACCGACCAATAGCTGACATCGGCGGCATAAATCATGTTATCCACTGTATGTTCTACCGACAACTGAGCAATAGCATGTTGCAATTTAGCTACATCATATTGTTTCCGGACAGCGCTCCCGGAATAGACATTCTGTACCAATCCGGCTTCTACTCCATAATTATCGTGTTTCAGGTCGGTTCCGGGCAAGAACTCCACCTTCTCCAACTGATAGGAATAGTTTCCGGTAATATCCAATTTCGGAAAAAAGCCCGTTTTAATTCCTTTCAGGGAATATAAAGCCCCGTTTACAGCCTGTTGGGACTTTTGGATATCCTGATTATATTCCAACACTTTTTGCCGGTATTGTTCCACCGACAAGGTCTGGGCGTCAACTATTCCACCCCAAAGTATTGCTCCGACGATTAAATATATTTTTTTCATTCCGTTTATTTTTATCCTTTCTTTTTATTATTCCTCATTCATTCTTACCTCAGGGGTATCTGTCACTTTCACCCGGAACAACAAACTATAGGTAACAGGTAAAACAAAAATAGTCAACAGACTGGCCACCAATAATCCTCCCATGATACAAGCGGCCATTCCGCCGAACATCGCATCGAACAGCAAAGGCAGCATACCGAGTATCGTCGTCCCCGAAGCCATCGCTACCGGCACAATTCTCGACTTTGTAGCTTCGATAATAGCTTCCAGGCGGGGAGTACCTTTTTCTTCTTCAATACCGATCTGGTCTACCAGCACAATAGCATTCTTGATATTCATACCGATCAACCCCAGTACCCCCAGGATTGCAAAGAAATCGAGCATTTTCCCGGTTACAGCCAATCCGAAGACAACTCCGATAAAGATCAGGGGCACCATCAACAAAATGATCGTCGGTTTACGATAAGTTTTAAACAAAAACAACAACACGATGAACATCAGGATAAAGGTCAACGGTAAATTGGCAGCCATAGCCGAATTCGACTCTTCCTGAGTTTCGTTTTCCCCGAAGACCTGCATCCGGTAACCCTGAGGGATATCCATACCCTCGGTAATCGCTTTTTTTACCTGCGCAAAAGCTGCCATCGTATTGGCTCCACGTTTGGAGTCACATTGTGCCATCATCACCTTATCGCGGTTATAACGCTTAATTACGTTGTAATTATATCCGAAGGCAAAGCTGTCCACCACCTGAGCCAAAGGGACGGCATATCCCGACTGGGAAAATACAGGTAAGGTCTTCATATTATCGATATTCGACGATTCGATATTTTCCTCTTTCAGCAAAATAGGCATAAACAAATCCTTCTCCCGATAATCGCCCAAAGGCAAACCGTTGGTTGCAATTTTCAGGGCATAGGCCACTGCCTGCCGGGTAATCCCCAGCCGTTGTCCCCGTTCCTGCGAATAAGCCGGCTCCCAGACAGGTACTTTATTTCCCCAGCTATTTTTGATATCGGTAACCATATCACATTCGTGCATGATACTCATTGCCTTCTCCGTCAACATCGTAAGCGTATCGATATTCTCTCCGATAAAACCGAATTCAATATTCGCTTCCACTGCCGGCGAAAGCTTAAATAAAGAGGAACGGATCAGGATATCCGGATAGTTTTCACGGACATATTTATTCAGGCGTTCTTCTACCTGAGCCGTATATTTTTTATCTTTTACTTCGACCAGGAAATTACCGAAATTAGATTTCGGACCGAAAGAAGTACTGGCCAGATAGTAACGAAGTGGTGAGCTTCCGTATGTAGCCGATACATTCACGACTTCTTCCTGTTGTAACAAAAACTCTTCGATCTTTCCCATTTCTTTTTCTGTCTCCCGGATACTGTATCCTTCAGGTAAAAAGCAATCGGCCCTTAAATAGGGTTTATCCATATTAGGGAAGAAATTCTGGGGCATCAACCCCATAATCGTCATCGCCAGCATAAATAACCCCACCATCACTAACATCGTCGTCCCCTTGAAGCGGATCAGCAAACGCAGGAATTTACCGAATTTATGGTAAAAAGGAGTATCGTACGGATCTTTTCCAGTCTCACCGGAACCTTCTTTCAAAATGAAATTTCCGAAAACAGTTGTCTGAGCCAACGCCAGCACCCAACTAAGTAACAAAGAAACGGCCAACACAATAAACAAAGGTTTGATCATTTCCGCTACGGAAGATTGCGCCAGATATAAAGGCAGAAAAGAGAATACGGCGATCATCGTAGCCCCCAGCAATCCCCATTGAGGCGTAGTAGCCCCGTCTATCAAGGCTTGCCGGCGGCGTATTCCCCGCTTGATCGCTATTTGTGCATTATCGGTGACCACGATAGCATTATCCACCAACATCCCCATGGCTATAATAAAAGCAGCCAAGGAAGTTCTATTCAATCCTACTCCCATAAACTGCATGATCAACAGTGTTCCTCCGATACAAAATATCAACGAACTACCGATCAGAATACCGGCCCGGACTCCCATGACGATAAGAATGATAAAAATCACGATCACCACCGACTCGATCAGATTCAGGATAAAGCCGTTGTTCGCCTCCCGGGCGATCTGATCCTCGGGGTACAGCGTCACCATTTCGATCCCTACCGGCATTTGTTCTTCCAGTTGTGCCAACTTCAACCGCACAGCCTCTCCGGCCTTCACCACATCATAGTCGGGTGCCGTAGAAACTCCGATACCGATCCCTTTCCTGCCATTTACCCGGATCAGGGTACTGGGCGGTTCCATATATCCTTTTTCAATCACAGCAATATCTCCTAAACGGATTTGTTGCCCGGTCTCGGTAGAAATCAACTGATTTCTGATATCGGTCAGATTCTTGTACGTTCCTTCAGCCAGAATCTTGAGCTGGATATTTCCTGCTCTCTTTTCTCCGGTATTGATCAACGAATTCTGTGATTTAATGGTCTGCATCAACGAATTCAGGTTGATCCCCGAATTGGCCAGTTTCGACATAGAAATAAAAACATTGACCACCTCGGTCTGTTCTCCGAACAGGGCCACCTTCTGCACACCTTCGATCGTAACCAACTCGGTTTTCAGCCGTTGTCCCCATTCCCTCAGGTCATGATAGCTAAATCCTTCGTCGGCTGTCAGAGAGAAATAGATACCGAAAACATCTCCAAAATCATCGGAAACTTTAATATCGGATGCCCCTTGAGGCAATTGCGACTGAACATTCAATACCTTACGCCGGAGTTCATCCCACATTTGCGGCATTTCTTCGGGCGGAGTTGCGGGACTCAATTCGATATTGATCTTCGACATACCGTAATATGAATCGGATTTGATCTTATAGACACGCCGCATAGACTGAATCTCCCTTTCAATCGGCTCTGTGATCAGTTGTTCCACTTCCTTCGGAGAAGCTCCCGGATACTGAGTAATCAATACGGCTGTCTTAATCACAAAAGGCGAATCTTCTTTTTTCCCCAGCGAACCGAAAGAAATCACCCCTCCGATCAACATGACGAAGAGAAAAAAGTAGATGACCTTCGGATTATCCAATGAATACTTTGCTATATTCATATCAATATGGTTTCAATTTTAATTTCTAATTTTCAATAACGGCAACTTTCTGTCCATTAACGATATAATTCACTCCTGCAACCACGATAATATCGTCGGCTTCCAATCCTTCGGTCACCAAAACACGATCTGTCCCCAACAATTGCTCGGTAGTGACTTTTTGTCTTTTGACCGTCTCATCGGCTGTATGATACAACCAAACCGAAGTTTCGTCAGTTTTTAAATCTTTAAATACAGCACTTAACGGCACAGTATAGCCTTTTCCGGTCTCATTATCGATACTCAGGATCACTTTACAAGAGAAACCCGGATAAATATTATACACATCGCGGTTAAAGCTCTTGTCGGTAATGGCCAGTCGCACAGGTATCCCACTCCCGTCGGGAGAAGCATCCACAAATTCTTTCACCTCTGCCTTAAACCATTTGCCTTTGTAAGTATCGAATTCGACCGCCACTTGCATTTTTTCACGGGTCAACCTGACATTAGTCTCGGGAAGGATAAAACCGACTTCCAATTTATCCGGATTCACCAATTTTATAATCGATTCTCCCGGCTGCACTTTTTGATAATTTTCAACATATTTCTGTTCTACAAAACCGTCGAACGGTGCTCTCAATTTTGTATCGGCCAATGTATTCTGCGAAGTCTCGTAGGCCGATTTGGCTTTTACATAGTTCGCTTCGGCTATTTCATAATCCTGTTTAGAGATCGCCTGCATCGCCAACAACTTCTTATTTCGTTCCATTTGCAATTTGGAGGTGACATAAGCCGCCTTATTGGCTTCGAATTGCAAATTATAATCCAAAGGATCGACAGCAGCGATGACTGTCCCCTTCTTCACCTTCTGTCCTGCATCCACATTCATTTCAACCAACGGCCCGGAAACCTTAAATGCCAGTTTACTGTATTCTTCAGCCTGTACCACTCCGGTATACATTTTTTGCATAGCTCCCAGTGATTCTACTTTTACCACCCGTACCGGACGAATACTTTCCTGGCCGGTATTTTCTTTTTTTCCTCCACAGGAAACACCGATCCAAGCACACAAACCCGACAAAATAAATAATCTCAATTTCATGATTCTCGATTTATTTTCTTTTTTTTTAAATTCATTCACAAAGACGCCTCTCTTCTATCAAAAGATAAGCCAAACCCTCCCCTATTAAGTTAAAAAATATTTTTTATGGGAAAAACCAGTAAAAACCTCATTTGTTCTTTTATACGGTTTTCACTAAAAAAAGTTGAATAGAAGTCATCGGAAATTTCTATCTTAAATCGTTAAAACGGGTAGAACCCCTCTTCCGGTTTCTTGATTTTCTTCCCCAGGCAAAGATTCCTCCCCCAACAGCGACGATAAATATAGGGAATAATAAATTCAGCATTTCCCACGAAGTACGTTCCGCTTTCAGCCGGGTTTTATCCAATAGATATAAGGACAAATTCCGTCCTCTCAGCTGCATCCATCCCTCATCATCACACAACCAATTGACACAATTGAGAATAAAATCACGGTTTCCGTACATCTGTCCGCTATACTCATCATAGCCCAAGGGTACGATCCGGGCATTTTCCCCCACCCCTCTCACCTGATTACGGATCACCTCCCCGTCAGCTACTACGATCACCCGACTATAACCGCTCTGTGCTTTAAAAGGCTGTCCCGCCACTTCTTCCCGATTCCGGTACTGGAACAGAGAAGTAAAATTTCCCTCGACAGCTACTGCTACCGGTACAAACCGACGATTGAACCGGTCGGGAGTCATCTTCTCCTCGGTTATCGACAACGATACAGGGCAAGGAGTTTTCATAACAGCCGCATAAGAGGAAGTGGACAACAATACGGTCTTTTTCAGTCCATCGTTTTTTCCCACCGTATCGATACTGTTGGCATAATCCACCCGTACCGGTTGCAATCCGGCCGTTACCGGATGTTGTCCGCGGGCGAGTAATAAGGGCGAATAATACCAGCAACCCGGACTATAGTCGGGAGTCGTCCCGTTCATCCCGGTAATCACAGGAATCAGCACACAATTTCCATCCAATACCAGATCAGGATTTATCCTTACCCCATAGCGGAACAACATATCTTCCACATTCAAAGGCCGATAAACAGCAGGTACAGTCTCCTGATTTTTCAACACTTCGTGATCTACATCCACTTCGTCCAAGCACCATAGTAACCGTCCACCATGCATAAGATACTGATCGATAACGTATTTATCCCGCTCAGAAAAATCTTTCGTCGGTTTAGCGATAATCAAAGCAGCATAGCGTTTCAAGTCGGTCGCCAGGCTATCACAACTCACCAGATCGACCTGATAATAATAGGAAAGTGTCTTCGCCATATCCATCACTTCCGGATAAGTCAATTCGCCCTGTCCTACCAAAAAACCGACTACTTTTTTTTGTTTCTGTATCAGTAACCGAATCGCTTTTGTCAATTCATATTCCAATGCCTCGATAGAATGGTTGATATTCTCGTCGGCACTATTTCCGGGCACATTCTGTAATAAATTGACACTTACTTCAGTTTCCTGATCGTAAATGATCAATCCGGGAAAAATGATCTGCTGGGATAAAGTCTCGTCTTCACTTCTGCGATTCAGATTTATCGGCAGGATTCCCCGTTCTGCCAGGTATTTTACTAAAGCCTTTTTCTCTTCAGGATCCTGTATTTCCGTAGGATCGATCAGCTGATAACGGAAATTATTTCCCGAAAGCCGGCGGAATTCTTCGAGATTTCTGGTCAATGCATATTGCAATTTTTGCAAACCGGCAGGTAATTTTCCACCCAAAAAAATATCTACACTGACTCCCCGGTCGATTCCCCGGAGCAACGAACAGGTGGATTCGGAAAGCGTATAACGCTTATCATCGGTAATATCCGCCCTCAGGTAAACCCGGGTACAAGCCAGATTCAAAACCACAAAAGCTATTATAACATAGCCCCCGCCTAACCGTATTCCGTGAAACCGCCGTACGGTAGCCCACAGAAAAAGAAAAACGAAGGAGACAAAATAAACGACATCGCTAAAAGCGATGACCCCCCGCGACATGGGCTCATAATGAAAATGAATTCCCCAAAACTGAATCGAAGTCTGATAATCTTCAAACAAAGGAATACCGGCTATAAAGTCGAGACCGGTATACAACAAAAAAGCCACCACCAGGGTGTAGAGAAAAGCAATAATCTGATTTTCGGTCAAAGCCGAAGCCCAAACCCCGGCAGCCACATATATGCCGGATAAGAAAATCAACCCGATATACGAACCTATAATTCCTCCCACATCGATATGTCCGACCGGCTGGGCTAAAAACCATAAACTGACCGGATAAACGAGGGTAGGTAATATCGAAAAGAGCACCAACAGAAATCCGGCCAGATATTTTGCTCCGACAATCTGCCAGGTAGTTAGCGGGCGGGTAAGCAGTAACTCCAGCGTACCGGTACGCCTTTCTTCTGCAAATAGGCGCATACAAAGAGCAGGAACCAGAAAAAGGTACAAAAGCGGAGCAAGGGTAAAAAAAGCCTGCATGTCGGCCAGGCCACTTGCCGGAATATGATATCCTCCCGGAATGATCCACAAAAACAGACCATTAGCAAGCAGAAAAAACACCAACACCACATAGCCTGACAGCGAGGCAAAAAAACTTTTTAATTCCTTCCTTACCAGTTCACCCATATCTCCCGTTTCCGGTTTCGTTCCTACAGGAAGCTACACCCCTTTTACTAACCCGGAACTTCTCAGTTTAATCTTAGTCAACACCTTTTTGGTATAAAGTGGGAAATCACTTTTGATCATCCAATCATAATATCCCTGTTGTTCTTTCAACACCTTCTCTACAGGCACTCCTTTATTCTTACCGAAGTTAAACACTTCTACCCCTTTATCGTCATAAATAATAAAACCGGCAAAGTCGACGTTCTTGTTTTGGGTAGAAAACTTACTTAAGAAATCGATATTATTTTCCAGCTTTTCCCCATATCTATCCAGCTGGGCCATCAGCACCTCATAGGTAGCCATCGTGTCGGCTGCAGCCGTATGGGCATCTTCAAGACATTTATCACAATAAAAATGGTAGGCAGCCGACAGGGTACGCTGTTCCATTTTGTGGAAAATAGTTTGTACATCTACAAACTTCCGTTTACTCATATCGAAATCCACCTCCGCACGCAAAAATTCTTCTGCCAATAAGGGGATATCGAAACGATTCGAATTATATCCTCCCAAATCACATCCTTCGATATAATGCGCCAATTCGCGGGCAATATGCTTGAACATCGGTGCATCTTTCACATCTTCATCGTAAATGCCATGAATAGCAGACGCTTCTTCGGGGATATGCATTCCCGGATTCACCCGGATGGTCTTTTGTTCCTCCTTACCGTTCGGATACACTTTCAATACCGAAATTTCCACGATCCGGTCTTTAGCAATATTGATTCCCGTGGTTTCCAGATCGAAAAAAACGATGGGATTAGCTAAATTCAGTTTCATATACTTCAAAATTTATAATCTCTTCCGTAGCAGGACAAGGACAAGCAACACTTTCCTACCCATAAATCATAAGAGCCGTTCGATTTACTATAAAAACCAATCAAACGACTCTTTATCTTTCATTTTTACCTTTACTATTCTATCGGATAAGTCTTTCCGTTACACCATCATCGGCATCAGCAGCATCAACAAATCTTCATCGTTGTCCTCGTTTTCAAACGGCAGGAACAATCCCGGACGAGTCGGATCGGATAACTCCAGCACCACATTTTCAGATTCGATATTAGAGAGAATTTCAAGGACGAAAGGCGATTTGAAACCGATAGCGATGTTCTCGCCTTCATACTGACAAGTCAGTGTTTCGTGTCCCGACATCGAATAATCCATATCCTGGGCTGAAATGACGATTTTTCCTTCTGCAACATCGAATTTCACCAGATTACTAGCCTGATTGGCCATGACAGACACCCGGCGTAAAGAATTGTAAAGCTCTTTCTTTTCAATGATAATCTTTTTCGGGTTATTCTGCGGGATAACCGAATTATAATTCGGGAAACGTCCCTCGACCAGAGTAGAAGTCATTTTATAATCACCGAATACGAAGCAAGCCATTTTATCGTTAAAAGAGATCTTCAGTTCCGAGTCGTCTTTCGGCAGAATATTCTTCAGCATCAAGGCCGGTTTCTTCGGTAAAATCAAAGAGAACTGTCCGCTTTCACTTTTGGCGTCGAACCGTTTGTAACGAACTAATTTGTGAGCATCCGAAGCGACAAAGGTAAAATTATCTTCGTTCATTTCGATCAGGATACAGTTCATAACCGGACGCAGATCGTCGTTGGCCGTTGCAAATATCGTCTTCACAATTCCTTCCAGAATCAAACCGCATTTAGAGGTCAGGTCGTTGCTGCTATCGTTGAGTGCTGCCTGTATCGGATAATCTTCGGCACTTTCTCCCGGCACAGAAAACTCTCCCTTCTCGGAAATAATTTTCACCTCATTGGTCTCCGTATTGATTTCGAATGTCAACGGTTGTTCGGGAAATTCCTTCAAAATATCCAGCAATATTTTGGCAGGTATCGTTATTTTACCTTCTTCTTCCAGACTTTCCAATTCTATCCGGGCTTCCATGGTCGTCTCTTTATCAGATGCTGTTGCATATAAGACACCTTCGGTAGCCACCAACAAGATATTATCCAGAATAGGTTGTACGGGCTTTCCACCGATCACTTTACTTACCGCTTGCAAACGGGTCAGCAATGTATTGCTTGATACGACAAACTTCATAGATTCAATATTTTATGTTTTACTTTATTTCAATCCCAAAGAGACGCCTAAATTAGTGTTTTTTCCCTTCACAGAAAAGATTTACAAGAAAAAAGTTTCCTACTTTTATCAACATCGGTGTCCCCCCGTTCCACTTCTTTTCCATCCACGAATATTCCCCATACATAAGCTCGGGACCGACATTTCGTTTGCTTAAACGAATCGTCCCAACCACCGTAGATACCGATTCCATCCGTTTTAAATACTTGTTCTCCCCAGCGGTCATCAATATACCATTCAAAGCGGCTTCCGGAAAGATAGTCGAGCCCATCTTCGATAAATCGCCCCCAGGGTACCGCCCCTTTGATTTTTGGCGATAAGCAGACGGGATATTATCGTTTAATTGTAGGTTTATTTTTTCTTTCTATTCCGATTCCGGGTTTTATGCCGTCAGACCGGTTCGCCTGGACCGGTCCGCTAAGGCTTTCCTTCACTGACCGGCGGAACTCCTCGCAAGCTCGTCAGACACCACCGGTCGGGCGTTCGGAAAACCTAACC
>NZ_CFKYFN010000074.1:0-34775 GCF_985060555.1 Odoribacter sp.
GGTGTCTGACGAGCTTGCGAGGAGTTCCGCCGGTCAGTGATAGAAAAAGTTAGACGACCGACAGAAGCGACCGGGTCGCCAATTCCGATCACCGAAGACAAATTACTAACGAAATAAACCTACCATAAATTGGGAGAATGGAGAAATAGAGAATGGTAGAATTAAAGTTTACTCTTCTTTTTCCATTATTCCCAGGAAAAGATAGTCATTCTCCCCCCATGCCTTTGGTTTCTCCGTAAAAAAGTAGATGACAGGCGGTAAATCATTCCTTTTTTAAGGGTCCGATCTATTAAATATTCCTTAAATTTTCGTAAACGTTTGTGTCTCATTCTTTTCTCAGGTAATGAGCGAGTTATTTCTTTTTGAAAATCTCTGGTTTAATCCTTTTTTCTTTTCTAACTTTGGGGTGCCTTTAGAGAAGGAGTGTAAGCTTTTATAGGTGAATATGAAGCAAACTGTTATAATCCAAAGGCTTTAGCGATTCGATTGAAACATTTTTCGGTGAATTGCGTAGGGAAAAGATCAAGTCTTATTGTAATATAAACGATTGATATAATGAAAACACGTATTGAACATGACTTGCTAGGCGAAAAAGAAGTGCCGGCAGATGCGTACTATGGTATACAAACTCTTCGGGGAATCGAGAATTTCCAGAATATCAGTGGGATCACCATCGGAGACTATCCGAATTATGTGAAAGCATTGGCTATGGTGAAATGGGCTGCTGCAAAGGCAAACCAGGAATTGGAAATCCTTCCGGACGATATTGCCAATGCAATTACCCGGGCTTGTGAAGAAATTATCGGAGGCAAACTCCATGATCAGTTCCCGGTCGATCTGATCCAGGGAGGTGCAGGTACTTCTACCAATATGAATATCAATGAAGTGGTTGCTAACCGGGCATTGGAATTGATGGGACACCAAAAAGGTGAATACCAATACTGTCACCCGAACAACCATGTCAATATGTCTCAGTCGACTAACGATGCTTATCCGACTTCTTTCAAGTTGGCCTTCATCTTTATGAACGAGGAACTGGTTGCTGACCTGAAACTGTTGATTCAGGCATTCCGGGCTAAAGGAGAAGAGTTTAAAGAAGTGCTGAAAATGGGACGTACCCAGTTGCAGGATGCTGTGCCGATGACTATGGGACAGGAATTCGAAGCTTTTGCTGCAAACCTGGAGGAAGAAGTAGACCGGCTGAACCAGATGGCTAAATTGTTCCTCGAAGTGAATATGGGGGCAACTGCTATCGGTACAGGTATCAATTCCGAACCGGAATATTCTGCCAAATGTATCAAAAATTTGCGGATCATCAGCGGAGAAGAGTTTGTACTGGCTTCTAACCTGATCGAGGCTACTCCCGATGCCGGTTCATCTGTCATGTATTCATCAGCCCTGAAACGTTTGGCTGTGAAATTATCTAAAATTTGTAACGACCTGCGTTTATTATCCAGTGGCCCCCGTTGCGGCTTGAATGAAATTAACCTGCCGCCGATGCAGCCGGGTTCTTCTATCATGCCGGGTAAAGTGAATCCGGTAATTCCCGAGGTGGTAAACCAGATTTGCTATCGGATTATCGGTAACGACCTGACCGTAACCTTTGCTGCCGAAGCCGGACAGTTGCAGTTGAACGTGATGGAACCGGTTATGGTTCATGCCATCTTCAGTTCGATCAAGATGTTGCAGAAGGGTATGGATCGTCTGCGGATCCTTTGTGTTGAAGGCATTACTGCCAACACTCAGCATTGCCGTGAAATGGTATTGAACAGTATCGGTATCGTCACTGCCCTGAATCCGACTTTGGGATATGAGAATTCTTCCCGTATCGCTAAACGTGCTCTGAAAGAAAACCGTAGTGTTTACGATCTGGTACTCGAAGAAGGACTGTTGACCAAAGATGAACTGGATCAGTTGCTGAAACCCGAAAGTATGATCAAACCGCATAAATTCTATAAAAAGAAATAAAGCGTAAAATAAAGATGAAAAGAGCACTTCTCTACGAGGTGCTCTTTTTTTATTTTCGAAATAGTGATATCCGAATATTTTCCGATTGTTTTCCGGGATAATTAACTTTGTTTGGGTATTTGAAGTATATTTGGATTCGAAATGATCAGGCATGCAGAAATTCAAAATGATTTTAGGGGTGTGGATGTGGGTCGTGGTATTACTTTGGGGATGCCAGAATAAAGTAAAGAAGAGTAATCTGGAGATGATCCCGGTCGATATGGATCGGGCAAGGGAAGTGGGGGTGTCGGATGTGTTTTCGGAAATCGAGTTGGTGCCATTGGAGACTTCGGAGAATAACCTCATGGGGAGTGTGTATCCGATGGTGTATCGGAACCGGTATTTTATGCGGCATAATCAGCCGGAAGGGGTAAGCTGTTTCGATTCGTCGGGACATTTTTTGTATCGGATCGATTAGCAAGGGAGAGGAGAGAATGAATACCGGGGGATCAATGGAATGGCGGGGAATCCTTATTTGCCGGTTTTGTACCTGAATGAAAGTTTGGATTATCTCCATTTGTTCGAACTGTCCGGGCATTTCCGGGAAAAAATCCGGCTAGATGCTGTCCGGGAGATCATTCATGGAATAGTGTCGTTGAATCGGGATACTTTAATTGTGATTTCAGGAAGGTATAATTATACATACACTTTTTATTCTTTGAGTGAGAGGTGTGTGATCACTCAGAAAAGAGATCATCTTCCGCTTGCCGGTAGCCCTTCGCATTTTTTCCGGGTAGAAGATCAGGTTTTTTATGCTCCGGCTTTTGAATCTGTCGTATATGAAGTACGGGATACGGCATTCGTTCCGGCATTTTGCTTCGATTTCGGGAAATATAACAATGATCTGTCTGCACTGGCTGATTTTGACCGGGTTATAGTCGATGACCGGGAAATGGAAGATTTTTTGAACCGGAACTTCAATTCTTTTATAAATAAAATGTGGGGTAGCCGGGATTATTTGTGCCTGATGATGTCATGTAAGGTAAAAGGAGATTGGGAAAACAGATTCCTGTTTTTGGATAGGAATACCCGGGAGTATATCGTTGCTACTGATTTTATAGAATCTTTCCCTTTCAGTCCTTTTGGGGATTTTGTCGACGATCGGTTTATTTTTCCGTTTACTCCGATGGAATTGAAGGAAGGTAACCTCTCCGATTTGTTTGACGAGCAGAGTAAAGCTGCCTATCAGAAGATAAAATTGGATGATAATCCGGTTATTCTGAAGGCACGGTTAAAAATTTGAGGTATGGGACATACACTAGGAGCGATTGGTGTTTATTTGGATAGATATCAGATAATCCAGATCACTTGAATTTCAATCCCCAAATGATCGTATTGCTATTCTCATTTAATTCTTTATAAATTTTGATCAGATCATCATGTCCTTCTTTGTATTTTTTCCATTCCTCTTCTGTTAACTGTGACTGAATGTGCTCGATCAGCTCAGCATATTTTGTCGGAGAATACAAATAATCGTTTGGAAACTGTATTTTATTATGCCAGGAAATGAAATATTTAGAAGGAAATACTTTAGATTTTTTTATTCCTATTTTTAAAAGATCGTCATCGACTAATTTAAAATAAGATGATAGAGTACAGGGGTAGATATTGGGGGTAAAAGTTACAAAAGGTATGGGACTGATGAGGAATATTGGGATGAAAACCTTTGGATCGGATTTCATCCCCCTTGTGTAATTTATCTGGCTGACATCACCTGTGTTTCGACTTCTTCCATGTTGCTTTCGTCGAAGACGAGGGTTTTGGCATTCGGAAGGTAAGTATATACTTGTTTACCTTTCATTTCAACCACTTTTACTTTGTTTTCCCCATTCATCTGATACCAGGATTTTTCTTCCGGAAAATACCTGAAATCGACTTTCTGGTCGCTGTTTACAAGGGCTATGGTCATTTGGTCCTTGGTTTTTGTCACCTTGTACTCCTGGCCTTCATAGGCGAACTTCACTTCTTCCTGTTGCCCGTCTTTCATGCTGATCGGATTCCGGCCTCCCCACCATTCGATGGAGTTGAAGATCAAACCGTCTCCCAAAATACAGATTTCGTAAGCGGGAATGATACACATGCCTAAAAATATCAACTCATTGACAAATTTCTTTTGAGAGACTTGTCCATTCCAATGGTGTAATTTGCTTGTTAAACGGAAAGGACCGTAACATCCGCCGATAGCTACCGACATTCCTCCGATCAGAATAACTACTGCCGCCCGTGTGATAAATTTTTTCATTGCATTTCTTTTTATGGTTATTTGTCGGTATTTACGATATCGGGTGGGAAAGGTTTTCACTCTAGGAAATATACCTCCAGGTAATGCGGGTTTTGAACAGGCGTTTGATTTGGATGGCGAAGAGTTGGTTTTCTTCCTTGATCAAATCGGCATCTTCGGACAGGATGCCGTTGGCGATTCGGGTTGCTTCGTTGAGGATCAAGGTGTCTTTACCCAGATTAGCCACCTTTAGACTGCAGGTGAGGCCACTTTGTTGGGTTCCTTCGATATCTCCGGGACCACGCAATTTCAGGTCGGCTTCGGCGATTTCAAAACCGTCGTTGGTAGCGGTCATGGTATCGATGCGTTTCCGGGAGTCGTTGGAAATCTTATAGGAAGTCATTAGAATACAATACGATTGGTCAGCGCCGCGGCCTACCCGTCCCCGTAACTGATGGAGCTGTGACAATCCGAAACGTTCGGCACTTTCAATGACCATAATAGAAGCATTGGGAACGTTTACCCCCACTTCGATGACTGTCGTCGATACCAGTATTTTGGTTTCTGCGGTGACAAAACGGCGCATTTCCGAATCTTTTTCAGCCGGTTTGAGTTTACCGTGAACCATGCCTACTTTATATCCTTTGGGAAGGAAGTAATTGTTGATTTGTTCGTAGCCTTCTTCCAAATTCCGGAAATCCATTTTTTCCGACTCATAGATCAAGGGATATACCACATAAGCCTGCCGTCCTTTGAGCAGTTCTTTTTCAATAAACTGAAATACTTCCAATCGTTTTTTATCGAAAGCATGAAAAGTAGTAATGGGTTTACGTCCCGGAGGAAGTTCGTCGATTACCGACACATCGAGGTCACCATATAAAGTCATAGCTAATGTACGGGGAATAGGGGTGGCTGTCATCACCAGTACGTGGGGAGGAATGGTATTTTTTTGCCAGAGTTTGGCACGTTGGGCTACACCGAAACGGTGTTGCTCGTCGATGATCACCAGGCCGATATTCTGAAAAGACACCACATCTTCGAGCAAAGCATGGGTACCGATCAGAATTTGCAGGCTACCGTCCTGTAAGCCCCGGTGAATTTCTTCCCGCTCGCGTTTTTTTGTCGACCCTGTGAGTAAAGCTACGGTGATCCCCATTTCTCCCAACATCCCTTGGATCGTTTCATAATGTTGGGTGGCCAGAATCTCGGTGGGAGCCATCAGACAGGTCTGGCAACAATTGTCCAGCGCCATCAGCATACACATCACAGCCACCAGGGTTTTACCGCTGCCTACATCTCCCTGCAACAGCCGGTTCATCTGTTTCCCACTGCCGCAATCCTGACGGATTTCTTTAATCACCCGTTTTTGTGCATCGGTCAGTTCGAAAGGTAGGTATCGATGATAGAATGTGTTGAAATATTCACCGATCGTTTTGAATTCATGGCCTTTAAAATAAGTTTTGCGTTTGTATTTGAGTTTCAGGATATTCAGCTGGATGTAAAATAGTTCCTCAAATTTCAGTCGGAATAAAGCTTTACGCAGCATGTCCGGATTTTCCGGGAAATGGATATTATAGAGAGCCTCATGCAGATACATGAGTTTGTGTTGCTGAATAAACCAGGCTGGCAGGGTTTCTGAGATTTTCCCTTTGATGGTTTTAAAAATGGAATCCTGAATTTTGCTGATCGCTTTGGAGTTTAGGAAAGCCTTTTTCATCTTTTCGGTGGTCGGATAGACGGCTTGAAAACCGACCAACAGTTGGGAAGCTTTTTCAAAGCTGTCGATTTCAGGATGTACAATATTCAGCTTGTGGTTGAATTCGGAAGGTTGTCCGAAAATCAGGTATTCTTTGTCGGGTTCGATTTGGTTGGTCAGGAATTTAAATCCTTTGAACCAGACTAATTCCAGGGTTCCTGTCTCGTCATAAGCCGTTGCAGTCATACGCAAGGCTTTGCCTTCACCGATGGTTTTCAGATTACGGATTTTAGCCTTGATCTGAATATAAGGCAGACGTCCGTTCAATTCTGCGATGGAATAGATTTTACTCCGGTCGATGTATTTGAAAGGGACATGGTAGAGCATATCCTCATAACTCTGCACCTGAAGTTCCTCATAGAGCACGGCAGCTTTCTTTTCACCGACACCGGGTAGAAATTTGATATTCAATCCTGCAAGTTCCATGAATCGTGTTACAAAGTTTTAAATTAATCGGTCGGAAACGGCACATGTAAATTGTGGTGTTTTCTTTACCGTTTCAAAGTTACAACGTTTTTCATGAGCCTAAAAATGAAATTGGAAAAAATGCACTACTTTTGTCTGATCAGATTTTATTCAAATCTTTGAAACGACTGTAATTCATAGAAAAATGGGCTATCTGAAAGAGCGGATAAAACATGCTGTCCGGTTTAGACATAAACGGGGATATGGAGTGCATTCCCCTTTTATGTTTAATTTAATTTTAAATGTTATCCGGGATCGGGAGAAACAATTTCAATATCCCGAGAGGTTGGAGAGAGAAAATTGTTTGAATCATCGGGAGAGAAAAATTTTCCGCTTATTATCCCGTTTGGTACGTTCGCTTCGGGTACATCGGATGATTTGCCTGGGAAAAAATGCCGATATCCTTTGTCGGTATTTGCAGGAAGTTTGTGATGTCGAGATTAGTGTTAATCAATTGGATACATTGCAATCTGCCGATTTCATTTATATCGGTCGGCAGTTTCCACTGGATGAAACGACTTTTGCCGGAATGTTGCAAAATCACCCGCAGAAATGTATCGTTATTGCCGATATTCACAAGAAGGGAATACATGCCCGTCTGTGGCACCAATGGCTTGAAAAAGCAACTGTATCGGTGGATATGATGTGGTATGGGATTCTATTTTTTGACGATAAGATCCAGGAGGGGAGGTATTGTTTGATGATATAGAGGGATAACGGATAAAACAGTGACGGCGGATAAGACGTAAAAAGAAGAGGGGGATGGATAATGGTTTGATTTAAAATTAGATATTATGAGGCACTACTAAATTTTGAAGAACTGAGAATTTGGCAGGTAACCAGAGAGATAACTAAAGAAAATTGTCATGAAAATTTACACAAAAACCGGTGATAAAGGAATGACTTCCCTGATTGGAGGAAAGAGAGTACCGAAGAATAGTGCACGTTTGGAATCTTATGGTACGATCGATGAATTGAATAGTTTTTTAGGCATGATCCGTTCTTTTCCTTTGGAGCAGGTGATTGCAGAAGAATTGGTGGAGATTCAGTCCCGCTTGTTCGATGTGGGAGGGAATTTGGCTACTGATCCTGAGTCGTCGGCCAATCTGAAGGAGCCTATTGGTGTGACGGAAGAAGATATTGCATTACTGGAAAATGGCATCGACCGGATGGATGCCGAAGTTCCTCCGATGAAATACTTCGTGTTGCCGGGTGGTAATCAGTGTGTTTCGTTTTGTCACATGGCGCGGACGATCTGCCGGCGTGCAGAACGGCGGATACTGGATCTGGCCGCAGAGACTGAGGTAGACGGGTCGGTGATGAAGTATGTGAACCGATTATCGGACTATTTATTTATCCTGGCACGTAAAATAGCATACGATTCGGGATGTGAAGAGATGAAATGGGTGCCGCGGAAATAAGCTGTTACTGATTTTCCGTAACGATTTCCAGCTTCCCGACATTTAGCCGGGTAGTAAGCCAGGCGTGTAATTGCTGCTTTTCTTCTGGCGTCAGCCTTTGTGTGTAGGATAGAATCGCTACTGTCAGGGTGTCGGATTGTGAAGTTGCAATCCGATTCCTGATCATTTTCGATAAGCCGATCGTTTCCACCTTGGGAAATAGAATTTTGATCTCGGGGGTAATTTTCAGGCCCAGGGAATCGTAATTGGAATAACTGTTCAATTGAGCCCGCAGGCGGATGATTTCGTTCTCTTGCCGTAATACTTTATTTTGATTGTGCTTGTAAAAATCCTGTAGGATCATGTTATCCAACTCATCTTTTTGTCCTTTTTCTTTTTCCTGTGTCAGTCCCTGGAGAACCGATAGACGAGTACCTTCCAGTTTGTATTGGGATAGTTTTTGACGTAATATCGCCAGGTAGTCTTCGGGCACTTCCTTACCGATCAAGGTGACGGAAATACTGTCTTGCAGGATGTGCTTATTGACTACGAAAGTATTCGGAAAATTGATTTCATTGGTGATAAAACGGTTGGCGTTTGTTTCGAAGATATTGGTTTTGATCATGTTGTAAGTGATGTAGATACTGGGTACCATAGTCACAAAAATGATGGTGTAAACGATCTGCTGTACTTTCTTGCCCCGTACGGGATCTACAAAAGTCTTTTTAGAAAAATGCATGAGTTTGACTCCCAGCGTGGTGGCGAAGGCGATAAAGACAGAGTTGATCATATAGAGGTAAAAAGCTCCGAAAAAATAGGTCAGGTTACCACTGGCGATACCGAATCCCGCAGTACAGAGGGGAGGCATCAAAGCGGTAGCGATGGCTACACCGGGGATCACATTTCCTTTCAGACGCGTGCTTGAAGCGACGATGCCGGCCAGTCCGCCGAAGAAAGCAATAAGCACATCGTAGATGGTAGGAGTGGTCCGGGCTAATAGCTCGGAACGGGCTTCGTTGAGTGGAGAGATCAGGAAATAAAGGGTGGAAGTCAGGATACCGAAAATAGTGGCGATAGCCAGATTCCGGAAAGAGGTTTTGATCAATTCAAAGTCGTTGATTCCGACCCCTAAGCCGATACCCATGATCGGTCCCATTAAAGGGGAGATCAACATGGCACCGATGATCACTGCCGTGGAATTTACATTGAGTCCCAGGGAAGCGATAAAGATGGCAAAAATCAATACCCAAAGGTTACTGCCTTTGAAATTGATTCCTTTACGGATATTGTCGATGGTCTCCGCCTCATTTTCCCTTTCGTTCGAAGAGTCCAGAATGCCTTTCAGATAATTCCGGAATTGTTCCAATACATCAATAAAAGCCATTATAAATGAAAAATAGAAGTGATTACTTTTGTTTTTTAAAAATCAGTTTGTTGAGATAGGGAATCTGATTCAACGGCAGGTCGTGCCTGATCAGATAAATCAGATAGATAAATAACAGGATGGTCCGGAACCCCAAACGCAGCAACATGTTTTCGATAGGGACACTGACGGCAATGCCATATAGCACCAAAGCCAAAAGCAAATATTTTCCGATGGATTTCAGATCGTAATGGATGGGATAATATTTTTGCCCCACCAGCCAGGAGAGAAACATCATCACAAAATAACAGGCAAAAGCAGCCCAGGCACATGCGATATAACCGAATTTCGGTACGAACAGAACGTTGAGGGCCACGATAATGACCAGACCGATCAAAGAAAAATATACCCCCCACTGAGTACGGTCCGTGAGTTTGTACCACAGCGAAAGATTGAAAAATATACCTGAAAACAATTCTGCCAACATAATAATCGGTACTACTCTTAAACCGACAAAATAACGGGGATCGATGAAATACCGGATAATGTCCAGGTAGAACATAACTCCTAGAAAAATGAGTAAATCTACGATGACAAAGTATTTCATCGCCATGGCATAAGTTGTGCGTTTATCTTCTCCTTTGGTTTTGGCAAAAATAAAAGGTTCGTATGCATAACGGAAGGCTTGGGTGAACATGATCATGACTACTGCGATTTTGACGTTGGCTCCGTATATTCCCAATTGATCGGCAGCAACCTGGGGGTCGGACAATAGATAAGGATATAGGATTTTATCCAGATTTTGGTTCATGATACCTGCTAATCCCAGAATCAATAGCGGGAAAGAGTAATGCAGGATTTCTTTTAACAACCGCCAGTCGAAATGCCAGCGTATCCTGAATATTTCAGGAGTCAGCAACAACAACAATACGAAGGAAGCGATCACATTGGAAACCAAAATATACCCAGCTCCATAATCAGGCCGGTAAAACCAGGAGATCAAGTCGGGATGATTTTTATAAATGACCGGACAAACTACCAGAAAAAATAAATTGAAAATGATAGTGAGTGCGATATTCAATAATTTCAGGAAAGCAAAACGAAGGGGACGTAAGCGGTAACGCAAATAGGCAAAGGGAAGGGCACTGAAAACATCCAGGGCGATGATTATTGCGATCATCCCGATGTAATCTTGGTGCTGCCCGTATTGTAATGCTCCCGATATGGGGGATAAGAAGCTGAAAACCAAGATCAGAAACAGACAGGTCGTGATCCCGAGCGAAGTCATACAAGTGGAGTATACGGTTTGGGGATCTCCTTTAGAAGAGTCGTTGGCATACCGGAAAAAACCGGTTTCCAGACCGTAAGTCAGAAGTACGAGCATGGTACCGATCCAGGCATACAAGTAAACGACAATCCCGTATTCGGCCGGGACAAGCAAGTAGGTATACAAAGGAGTCAGACACCAGTTTAAAAATTTCCCGATGATGCTGCTCATACCATAAATGGCCGTGTCCTTGGCTAAACTTTTTATTCCTGCCATGATAAGTTGGTTAAGATAAACGGACAAAGATAGGGTTAAAAAGGTAAAAGGTAAAAGGTAAAAGGTAAAAAAAAGCGGGAAGGCTGAAAAAGCCAAAGGTGGGAAGCTATAAGCTAAAGGGTATAAGTAAGAGGCTATAAGCTAAAGGTAGGAGGTAAAGGGGGAAGGTTAAGAGCGAGAGGCTAATAGATAAAGGTAAAAAAATAATGGGACAGAAGTAAAACGGTGAAATTAGGCGATAAAAAAAGCTAAAAGCAGGGGATGAGCCTAGCCTTTAGCTTCTTGTTTTAACCTTATAGCCTCTTACTTTTAGCTTTTAGCCTTTAGCTTATAGCCTTTTTAGCTTTCCAAAAAATTCGGATACATGTAGTTGGTTGCGGGGATGAAGGTTTCTTTGATACATTGTGGAGATACCCATCTCAGCAGGTTGAACACGGATCCGGCTTTATCGTTGGTTCCGGAAGCCCGGCCGCCGCCGAAAGGTTGCTGGTCGACGACAGCTCCGGTAGGTTTGTCGTTGATGTAGAAATTGCCGGCTGTATGTGTCAGGCGCTCGGTCAATTTTTCGATGTTAGCTCTGTCGTTGGAGAAAATAGCTCCGGTCAAGGCATAAGCTGAACCGGCATCCAGCAGGTCGAGCGTTTCCTCTATTTGATCGGGTTCGTATACGTAGATCGTCAATACCGGACCGAACAATTCTTCGCGCATCGTAATATAGTCCGGTTTCTTGGCCTGGATAACAGTCGGGTAAATAAAGTAGCCTTTGGATTTATCGTATTTGCCTCCCAGGATCACTTCGGCATCGGGCGAAGCTTGCGCATCATCGATTGCTTTGGCCAGTTTGTCGAAAGAAGCTTCATCTATCACAGCATTGACGAAGTTACTGAAATCTTCGACTCCTCCGGTTTTGATTTTATTCAAATCTGCCTGCATCAAAGCTTTTACTTCCGGCCAGATGTTGGAAGGAATGTAAGCGCGTGAAGCGGCAGAACATTTTTGCCCCTGATATTCAAAGGCTCCCCGGATTAAAGCTGTCGCTACCGGTAGTGCTTTAGCTGTCGGGTCGGCAAAAACATAATCTTTACCTCCGGTTTCACCGACGATACGTGGATAAGAACGATATTTACCGATGTTTTTAACGATAGTAGCCCAGATGTCATTGAATACTCCGGTAGAACCGGTGAAATGAATACCGGCAAAGTCCTTATTGCTGAATATTACGTCTGAAGCTGTCGGGCCTGAACAGTATACCAAGTTGATCACACCGTCGGGCAGACCGGCTTCCTGTAATATTTTCATGACGATATAAGCTGAATAGACTGCAGTTTTCGAAGGTTTCCATACACAAACATTTCCCATTAAAGCAGGAGCTCCCGGCAAATTACCGGCAATAGAAGTGAAATTGAACGGAGTCAGGGCAAATACGAAACCTTCTAACGGGCGCCATACCGTACGATCCCAGATGCCTGCCGACGAGTTGGGTTGCATATGATAAAGATCGTACATATTTTTAACATTGAAACGATAGAAATCAGCCAATTCACAAACACAGTCGATCTCTGCCTGAAAAGCATTCTTGGATTGTCCCAACATCGTCACGGCATTTAAAATCTGACGGTAAGGACCGGAAATCAGCTCTGCCGCTTTCAGAAAAATAGCAGCCCGGCTTTCCCAGTTCATCTTTTCCCAAGCCGGTTTTGCTTTCATTGCAGCGTCGATAGCTAATTGTACATGGGAGGCATCTCCTTGGTGATAATGCCCTAATAAATGCTGGTGATCATGAGGCGGACGAATGTCGGCCAGTTTATCGGTCCGGATTTCTTTGCCACCGATGATCATCGGGATGTCGACTACCTGATTATGGATCTCGTTTAATTTTTCTTTTAATGCTGCGCGTTCGGGAGATCCCGGAGCATAACTTTTTATCGGTTCATTGGTAATGTTTGGTAATTTGTAAACTCCTTTAGGCATAGTGAATTAGTTTTATTGGTTGTAAGAAAAATCTTTTAAGTTGGTCAAAAATAAGAAAGTTTTTGTGTAAAAAACATGACAAAAAACAGGTTTGGGGATTTTTTTCACCCTATCTTTGCGGTGGACTTAGTTTATGATTTTATGATTTCAGTTAATAATGTAAGTGTTGTATTCGGAGGATTCTATTTATTGGATTCTGTTTCATTTCTGATCAATAAGAAAGACCGGATCGGTTTGACGGGAAGGAATGGAGCAGGGAAATCGACGACACTGAAGATGTTAGCAGGTTTACAAATACCGTCTGAAGGGAATATTTCGATGGCTTCGGATATAAAGATCGGATATTTACCCCAGACCAAAGTATATACGGATGGAAATACCGTCCGCAAAGAGGCTGAAAAGGCTTTTGCCGATTTGTTTGCCTTGAAGGATGAAGTGGAGCGATTGAATCTGGAGTTGGCTGGGAGGGAAGATTATGAGTCGGAAGCTTACATGAAACTTTTGGATAAGATTCATGAGAAAACGGAATTGTTGGCGATACGGGGGGAGAATAATATCGACCGTGAGGTAGAGGTTGTCTTGAAGGGCCTGGGTTTTAAACCGGAAGACCTCGACCGTAATTGTGAGGAATTTAGTGGGGGATGGCGCATGCGTATCGAATTGGCTAAAATATTATTGGCACGTCCTGATATTTTTTTACTCGATGAGCCGACCAATCATTTGGATATAGAATCTATTTCCTGGCTGGAATCTTTTTTGCAGACTTATTCCGGGGCTGTAGTCCTGGTGTCTCATGACCGTGCTTTTTTGGATAATGTGACCACCCGGACGCTTGAGATTTCTCTGGGGAAAGTGTATGATTATAAAGTGGCTTATTCTCAGTTCGAGCAATTGCATAAAGAACGGATCGAACAGCAGATGCGGGCTTATCAAAACCAGCAGAAGCAGATTAAGGATACAGAAGATTTTATAGAGCGTTTCCGGTATAAGGCGACAAAATCCGTTCAGGTGCAATCGCGGATCAAACAGTTGGAAAAATTGGAGCGGATAGAGGTCGAGGAAGAAGATATGGCCCGTATTACAGTGCGGTTCCAGCCGGCTGTCCGGTCGGGAGAAATTGTCCTGACGGGTAAGGAGTTGACGAAAGCTTATGGTGATCATGTGGTATTGAAAGGTATTCAGTTGGATATCAAGCGGGGAGAAAAAATAGCTTTTGTCGGTAAGAATGGAGAAGGTAAATCTACCCTGGTCAAGATGATCATGAACGAGATTCCTTTCGAGGGAGAATTGAAGATCGGACATCATGTCAATATCGGTTATTTTGCTCAGAATCAGGCTGATTTATTGGATCCTGAAGTTTCTGTCCTGGATACGGTCGATCGGGTTGCCGAAGGGGAAATCCGTAAGAAAATCCGGGATATTTTGGGAGCCTTTTTGTTTTCCGGAGAGGAGGTTGACAAAAAAGTAAAAGTATTGTCGGGAGGAGAACGTACCCGTTTGGCGATGGTACGTTTATTACTGGAGCCCTATAATCTTTTGATTCTCGATGAGCCGACGAATCACCTGGATATGCGGACAAAGGATATTTTGAAGGAAGCGCTCAGAAAGTTCGAAGGTACAGTGATTGTCGTATCTCATGACCGTGATTTCCTGACCGGTTTAGCGGATAAAGTATATGAGTTCGCTAACCAGCATATCAAGGAATATTTAGGAGGGATAACCGATTTTCTGGCAGCCAAGAAGATTGCTTGTTTCCGGGAATATGAACAATTGCATAAACCCAAAGGCAATGGAATTTCTAATGATGAAGCCGAGCGGGAAGTGAGTGAGAATAAACTGTCTTTTGAAGAAAGAAAACAGTTGAATAAGGAAATCCGTAAGGCTGAACAACGGGTAGAGAGGGCCGAACAACGGGTCACGGAACTGGAAAGTGAAGTGGCTGCTTTAGAAAAACAGATGGCTGCGGGAGTGGTGAACGATGAGTTGTTGAAAAAATACGGAGAGACACAAAAAGAACTGGAAGAAGCGATGACAGAATGGGAGAAAGCGACGGAGGAAGAGGAAGAGGTGAAAAGTAAAAGGTAAAAAGCTGGAGGCTAAAAGCTAAAGGTTATGAATATAGAGGGAGAGAAGAAGGTTATTAAAGATATAAAATAAAAGGCGGAATATGGCAAAATATAAACAGGAATGTATATTCGGGATCCGGGCTGTGATTGAAGCGATTCAGCAGGAAAAGGAGATAGATAAGGTGATGTTGAAACAGGGCGTACGAGGCGAGTTGTTTCAGCAGTTGTTCAGTTTGATCCGGGAACGGAATATTCCTTTCCAGTATGTGCCGGAAGATGTTTTTAAGCCTTTCGCCGATCGGAATCATCAGGGGGTACTGGCTGAAATATCACCTGTTCCCTATCAGGATCTGACAGAAGTGTTGGATGGCGTCGAAGCGGCGGGACGGGTACCTTTTGTATTGATCCTGGACCGGGTAACCGATGTCCGTAATTTCGGAGCGATTGTCCGGAGTGCAGAATGTGCCGGAGTGGATGTGGTGATCATTCCCAATAAAAATTCGGCTAAAATTTCTTCAGATGCTTTGAAGACCTCTGCCGGTGCTTTATATCATGTGCCGGTGTGCCGGGTATTGAATTTAAAGAGAGTGGTCCGCGAATTGAAATTCCAACGGGGCATTCGGGTATATGCTGCTACCGAGAAAGCAGAAAAGTTTTATACTGGTGCAGACCTGACTTTGCCTACAGCAATTATTATGGGATCGGAAGATAAGGGGATCGATGAGGAGTTGATCAATATTGCGACCGATTGTATTAAAATCCCACAAAAAGGTCAGATCGAATCCCTGAATGTTTCCGCTGCAGCAGCAGTGTTGCTTTTTGAAGTGGTACGTCAGAGAGGATAGAAAATATTTTTTGTAGTTACAGAGATTGCAAAAGGAAGGAAATTCAACCCTGCCTCTGTGATTTCTGTAATTAAAAAAGGATTATTTTGTGGTTTGGAATGCTTCTTTCATTGTTTTGGGAATAGTATATGTTGTTGAAATGATTATTTTTCCGGCTATATAAGCAAATCGGTATAAAAAGATTGTCACCTACAGGACGAGTACTCCTTGAAATCCTATCGGATCATTACTTCCTCTATACACTACAATTCAAATTTTATCAATAGTACTTCTCATTTTTTTTGAAATTGTACTGCTATTTTATAATTTTGTGAAAAATCGGTTTTGCTGGTTTAATATAAATTTTACTCGGTATTGATCCTGAAAAATTAATATCGAATCTTGTAAAGCGTAATCATGGTGATAGAGCTGGAGTTTTAGTGGTGTTATTTATCGTAACGATAAATTTTAATTTATGGAAATAGAAAAATTAGGAGGTACGACGGAGCGTTTATATCGTCTTGTTGCACCTTTGGTTATGAAACCTTGTATTCTCCGGGAAAATAATAATTATCCATTTAAAACCTCTATGCATCATATTTGGTTTATAGCTATCGAGGAAGAGCGTGTTGTTGGTTTTATGCCGGTAGAAATAAAAGACAAATATGCTGTAATCAATAATTATTACATCGATAAAGACGATCCGGACCTATTGGCAGCTTTATTGCGGGAGGTCATTCGTCATTATGCCGGACAATATAAATTGCAATCTGTTACTCACTCTCGCCATTTATCTGTGTTTGCAGCGAATGGCTTTTCTATAATCAGGCCATGGAAATTATATGCAAAAATGGAACACCGACAACAAGAAACCCTCTGAATGTATATGAACAGGCACAAATACGATTAGAAAAAATATTCGGACATTTCGATAATATATATGTGTCTTTCTCAGGTGGTAAGGATAGTGGTGTATTATTACAATTATGTACCGATTATATCCGGAAACATTGTCCGGGGCGTAAAATCGGTGTTTTTCATTTAGATTATGAAATACAATACGGAGAAACGATTCGTTATGTAGATGAAGTTTTGGCGTCGAATAGCGATATTTTCGAAGTATATCGGGTATGTGTACCTTTCAAGGTATCGACCTGTACTTCCATGTTTCAAAAGTTTTGGCGTCCCTGGGATGAAGAAAAGAAAGATTGTTGGGTGAGATCCATACCTGAGGGGGCTTATACACGTAAGGATTTTCCTTTTTTTTCCAGACGGATGTGGGACTATGATTTTCAGCGTAGTTTTGCCCGTTGGTTACATCGGTACAAAAAAGCCAAACGGACTTGTTGCCTGGTGGGAATCCGAACCCAGGAAAGTCTGAATCGCTGGCGTGTCCTGAATGGGAGAGACGCTTATCATTTCAAAGGATTGAAATGGGTGAGAAGGTTGGATACCGGTGTTTACAATGCTTATCCGATATACGATTGGTTGACGAGGGATATATGGATTGCCAATGGAAAATTTAATTGGGCTTATAACCATCTTTACGATCTTTATTATCAGGCAGGAGTGCCTTTGGAAAAGCAAAGGGTAGCCAGTCCATTCATATCGGAAGCCCGGGAAAGCCTGAATCTATACCGGGCTATTGATCCTGATATGTGGGGACGTATGATCAATCGGGTGAATGGAATCAATTTTACTGCGATTTACAGTACCACTACGGCAGTCGGATACCGACAAAAAATTACTTTGCCGGAAGGGTATACCTGGGCCAGCTATATGCAATTTTTATTGGGTACACTTCCTGAAAATATACGACAGAATTACTTGAGCAAATTGAAGGTCAGTATAAAATTCTGGAGAGAAAAAGGAGGGTGTCTGGCCGAGTCTACGATCGAGAAATTACGGCGTGCCGGGGTGCCGATTACAGTAGGAGAAAAAAGCAATTACAGGACGAACAAAAGGCCTGTACGAATGGAATATCTGGATGATATCGAGCTATCCGAATTTAAAGAATTGCCGACGTATAAAAGATTCTGTCTTTGTATTTTAAAGAATGACCATATTTGTAAATACATGGGTTTTTCTGCCTCGAAAGTAGAGCAGGAAAGGCGTGAGCAAATCATGAAGAAATATTATAAGTTATTTTGTAATGAAAGAGTATCAAAGCCCGGTATATAAGATCATCGCAGTACCTGTAGAAAAGGTGGTCGCCAATAATTATAATCCCAATGTTGTCGCACCTCCTGAAATGAAACTATTGGAATTATCCATTTGGGAGGATGGCTATACTATGCCCTGTGTATGTTATTATCTTCCCGATAAAGACCAGTATGAACTGGTCGACGGTTATCACCGTTACCTGGTTTTAAAAAAATCTGCCCGGATATATGAACGGGAGAAAGGATTGTTGCCCGTCGCCGTCATTGAAAAAGATATCTCGAACCGGATGGTATCTACGATCCGGCATAACCGGGCCCGAGGAACTCATAATGTAGAGTTGATGAGCCATATTGTTGCCGAATTAACTAAAGCCGGTATGTCGGATCAATGGATATTGAAGAATATCGGTATGGATAAAGATGAACTATTGCGTTTGAAACAGGTGTCCGGCTTGGCTGAACTGTTTGCAAATAAAGATTTCAGTATTTCCGATGAATTGTAAAAATAAGGATGTATAAAACAAATACCCGACTTTACCATTTCGTAAAATCGGGTATTTTTATGTAGTACCGGTTCACAGGCGAGGAGTGATCACCTTTTACACGAAATAGGGGGTGATATAACGAACCAGCAAATAGCCGCCTGCCAATAACCAAATGTATAAAAAAGAGGCTAATAGGAATGGTTTGACACCTGCTTTTTTAAATTTTTCGATACTGGTTTCGGCACCGAGGGCAGTCATGGCCATGGTCAATAGAAATGTGTCGAAATCGTTGATAAAGCTGATTGCCGGTTGAGGTAGCAGATCGAATGAATTGAAACCGATGACTGCTAAAAAACCTAAGGCAAACCAGGGAATCGTTATTTTCGATTTTCCGCCTTCGGCCGGTTGGTGCTGATTTATTTTTTGTACACTGGCTCTGGCAACGAAATAGCCGATCACTAATAAAGCAGGTACCAGCATAATAACACGGATCATCTTAACGATAATGCCGACATCGGAAATCTCTTTACCCATGGCATTTCCTGCACCTACGACGTGCGCCACTTCGTGTAGAGTCGAACCGGTATAGATCCCCATCTGATCCGGTGTCAGGTCGACAATCCCATTCCGGTAAAGTACCGGATACAAAAACATGGAAATCGTACCGAAAATCACCACGGTTGAAATGGCGACAGCGGTTTGGTAAGGTTTGCTTTTAATGGTCGATTCGGCTCCTAAGATAGCAGCGGCTCCGCAGATAGCACTACCGACCGAAGTGAGTAAAGTAATCTCTTTTTCCATTTTCATCCATTTCCCGATCAGTACACCGCCACAAATGGTCACCGTTACGACGATGATATCGATCAGGATGGCGGGTAAGCCGACTGCCATCACGTCCTGGAAAGTCAATTTGAAACCATACAATATGATACCTAATCGCAGAATTTGCTTCGAACAGAACAGGATACCGGGTACCCAGGTTTCCGGTAAACGATTCCGCAGACTGTTGGCATACAGCATACCTAAAATGATACCTACAATCAAAGGACTGAAAGATAGACTTTTTACAAAAGACAAATCGCTGATGTAAAAGGCTGCACAGGAAAACAAGGCTATTAACAAAATTCCATGAAGCATATTGCCTCTCTTTTCACTTAATTTCATTACTCTAAATTAAATTATCGATTTTATTTGCTGCAAAAGAACGAATTATTTCCGGATCTGACAGAATCGAAATAGTTATAAGGTATAACTATTTATTATAAAATACCGGCACAGGATAAATGAAGTGGTGTTAGACCGATAAAATGGCGGGCATAAAAAAATGGCCTGCAAGGAGGCCATTTTTATAAATTATTTCAGAGCTTCTTAACGAGCTGCCATGACTTCTGATTCGACTGTATTCACGGAATTTTCATCGAATACCAGTACTTTGTCGTTCGGAAGATAGGTATATACTTTTTTACCTTTCAATTTCACTACCTGAACTTTTTCGTTTCCGTTCATCTGGTACCAGGTACTTTCTTCCGGGAAATATCGGAAATCCACTTTCACATCGGTATCTTTCAAAGCAACTGTCATATTATTTTTTGATTTGATCACTTTGTACATTTTGCCTTCGTGCATGAATTCAGACTCGTCGATCTGACCGTCTTTCATGGTGATCGGGTTCTGGCCACCCCAGAATTCAATAGAGTTGAAAATCAATACATCCCCCAAAGTACACAATCCATAAGCAGGTAAGATACATAATCCCAAGAATACCAATTCATTGACGAATTTCTTGTTAGAAACATTACCGTTCCACTGATGTAATTTTGTGGTCAGACGGAAAGGTCCATAACAACCCGATAGAATTCCTGTAGAACCGATTAAAGCAATAATGATTGCTCTTGTTACAAATTTTTTCATAGCTTTTTATTTTATTAAAAATCATGCTCGAGGGACACCACATCCCTCATTGTTTAAATGATAGGACAAAGATAATAAGATTCATTAAAATTGCATCTATTTTCCATTTTTTAGTCCAAAACCATTATCTTCGCGTCGAAAAATCTGAAACGATGAATAATTTGATAATACTGGCAGCGACGGCTGTCCCGCAGGCTGCTGAGCCTGAATTGAGTTTGTGGAGTATGATCGTCAAGGGAGGATGGTTGATGATACCGATTTTCATCCTGTCTATTATTGCGGTTTATATTTTTTGTGAAAGATATATGTTACTCCGTAAGTATACACGAATCAGCGATACTTTCCCGGATAAAATCAGGGATTGTATTTTTGCCGGCAATATTCGTGGAGCGGTAACGGTATGTAATGAGGAAAATACGCCGATGTCGCGTATGTTGGTTAAGGGGCTTCTTCATTATCGTCTGCCGGTTACTGAATTGAGAGCTATTGTGGAAAGTGCCGCAAATCTTGAAGTAGCCGGAATGGAAAAAGGATTATCCACTCTGGCAACCTGTGCCGGAATGGCACCGATGATCGGGTTTCTGGGGACTGTCGTCGGTATGGTACAAGCCTTTTACGATATGGCTATGGCTGGAAACAATATCAATATTACCCTGTTGTCCAGAGGTATCTATACGGCGATGATTACTACAGTCGCCGGTTTAATCGTCGGCATTATAGCTTATTTTGCCTACAATGCCCTTACAGCCAAAATCGATCATATTGTCACTAAAATGGAGACGGCCAGTGCTGATTTTATGGAGGTCATTTATGAGGTGAAAAACGAGAAGGAGAATAAATAAAACGATATCTATGGCAATTAAAAGATCCAGAAAAGCAAATCCTAATTTCAATATGTCGTCCATGACCGACATTGTATTTTTATTGCTGATCTTTTTTATGGTCACTTCCACCTTGATTAATCCCAATGCTTTAAAATTATTACTGCCCAAAAGCACACATCAAACCTCCAATCGTCCGACTGTGGTGGTCTCTATCGATAAGAACCTGAATTTTTATCTCAATACGAAAGTCACTCCTTTTTCCCGGCTAGAAGGGAAGATTGTCGAGCTATTGAAAAATAGCGACGATCCTTGTATTTCTATTGAAGCCGAAAAATCGGTTCCTATCGAACAAGTAGTCAGAGTGATGAATATTGCTAAAACTTATGGCTACAAGTCTATTCTGGCTACCGAACCGGAATAAATATTTCCTAAAAAATCTTATCCTTTTGAAATAGTAAGTTCCGATTCGGACTTTTAAATAGATGATAAAGCTTGAAACTGCCGGATTATAGCCGTTTTAAGCTCTTTTTGTATCCCTTTTTAACAAAATGGGGCTTTTCTCTTCCAATTTTTAAATCCTAAAACTATTTTAAAAAGCCAACGTATAACCCGGTACAATAATGAAAATTATTGTTACCAATACCACGCGGTAATTGATAGAGAACATTTGTTAAACTAAAAACAAACTAAGTATGAAACGTTTATTAATTTTATTGCTCACCGGTTTGTTTGCGCAGCTGGTAGTTTCATGTTACCCGGAAGGCGCAGATAACATTGAAGACTATGATGTTGCCATTACAAACTACGACAAAGGTGCTGATTTCAGTGCTTTCACCACCTTTTCGATTCCTGACACGGTCGTTTATTTTGCGAATGACAATAGTGCCGGCAAACCTTCACATGAATTTGATGATGCTGTCATCAAAGCTGTGACCGATAATTTCGTAGCTATGGGATACGAAAAAGTAGCTGATCCGACAGCAACTACTCCTGCCGAAGATTTACCCAGCTTTATCGTGACCGTATCTGCTTTTTCTAATGTCAACTATGCTTATTTCGTCGACAACTGGTACAACAACTGGAATTGGTACTGGGGTGGCTGGTGGGGTGGTCCTTTCAATCCTTACTATCCTTGGTATCCGGTTAGTGTTTACTCTTACAGAACAGGTTCTGTGGTGGTGGAAATGGTTTCTACGGCTAAACGGAATGACGATAAAGTAAATGTTGTTTGGACGGGTATCGCAGACGGTTTGCTTCAGGGATCCAATTCTTTCGTTCTGAATCGTGTAGAATCACAAATCGATCAGTGCTTTATCCAGTCGCCTTATTTGAAGAAAGCCACGACTCCGAACAAATGATAACGGAGGGACCGCTATCTATAACAGAAATATATCGATTTATAAAAATACATGAATTATGAAAAAACTATTAATAATTGCCATATGCCTTTTCGGCCTGAGCCCTTTCCTGAAAGCTCAGATGCTTAATCTCAACTATCAGATTAGTCTGCCGATGAACCAGGTAAAAGATTTTACGGATAAAGCTAGTTTCCGCGGATTCGATATCGAATATCACCAGTTTTTAGGAGATCAATTCTCTATCGGTGCAGCTATTGGCTGGGATGTCTTTTACAAAGATAAAAAACACACTCCCGGAAATTTCAGATTCAATGGAAATAGTAATGTATATACGATTACCGGGAATCAGTATCGTTATATCAATACGGTGCCTATGTTAGCTATCGGCCGTTATTATTTTACAGATAATACGACGGCTGTCAGACCTTTTGTCGGCTTGGGTATCGGTACCAGCTGGACCGAGAGACGACTGGAAGTAGGACAGTTTGCTTCTACGATCTCCCGCTGGCAGTTTGCATTGGCTCCGGAGGTAGGGATGTATATCCCGATTAACGACCAGTTTGCTTTCAATGTGGGAGCCCGGTATAATTACGGTACCAAAGCTGCTCACGGAAGAGTACCTGAAATCCAGACTTTCAGCTTTAACTTCGGTGTGATCTTGATGGGGATGGACTAAAACTCAAATAACCCTGTGACAGAGATGATCTTCAAAGTCGGACTACCGGCTTTGAAGAGTCTCTGTTTTTTCTTTCCTGTTAGTGCCGGATTTATTTTATATCTAAATTTTCTATTTCCTTCAAATCATTAGCAATTGCTTTTTTTATCGAGTCTTCTTTTATAAACTCTGCTACCTTTTGTTCATTATGTTCGTATGAAATGGCCAGTACATTATTTTTGACTCCTTTACAACTCATACTGGAAGGTAAACTATAATCATCGTTATAAGCTGCGACTGTAATATTACTTCCATCGCTGCGGCTGATAGATTTTATCTGACAAGGTATTATTCCTGTAGGAGAAAGAAAGAGATATGAAAATATACCGTATTCCCAGGCTTTGCTTAACGAATGATAATCTTCGAGCTTTAGGTTTACAATATGTCCCTGTTGTGAAGAACGGGAGGGGACTAAAAAGTTACCGGCGTTTGTGTAGACCATTGTCTGAGGAGACTTCAATTCGGTATTATTGAGATAAGAACGGGCAAGTTTATTGCCATCTTCGTCGACGATATTGAATTCATAAGTTTTTATCTGTTCAAAACCGGTGTAATTTATTTTTATTGTCTGTTCAAAATTATTTTTCTCATCAATTATACTTGAAAACACTTGCAATGTATTCGGGTTCCTTTTTGAATTAAAAAAAACAATTTCGAATACTCTTTCCCCACTGCTTAATTGCGTTTCATGCTCTATCTTATATTCAAAAGCGATTTGAGGGGTAAAAAGATGAAAATGTGATTTTTTAACATCCGCAGACTCTATTGTGGTATCACGTCCCGAGATGGGTTTGCCTTGTGCTATCACCCATTGATAAGCGGCGGTTGCTACAGCAAATTCTTTTGCTCCCCGGGCAGGCAGGCTTGCAGGAGCGATTCCGATGAATTTTTGTGTCGGGGCGAACATCCAATCCGGTAATTTTACACTTGTAACCGGCTGTACATCCTGTGATTTTTTTGTGTTTTGCTCCGGGGTGGCTGGATCTTTTTTCTCTTTTCCCGAAGTCAAAGGAGTTGCGGGGCTATCCGGTGATTCGGTTTTAAGGGTATCCGATTTATTTATCGTGTTATTTTTTGAGAGGATACACTGTTTCCCGGAAACCTCTTGCAGGTACCACCAAATCCCTCCGGCACATAAAATAAGAGCTGATAGGATCAAAATTGTTTTTAAAGAAAAGAAGCGGGATTTACGGGTCTCTAAAAAATCGGTTTTTAGTTTTTTGTAAAATTCGTCGAAGTAATATTGATTATATTGAGGTCCGTTTTTCTTTGCTACATCTTTGATATCTGCCGGAAGATTTTCTGGAAAACCCTCGAACCCTTCGAGCAGGATGGGGATGATATTTTTCTGTTTTTTCAAAGCGTAAGCTAACTCTATTCGTAACCAGTCTTGTCGTGGATTAAAGGCCGGATCGAGTGTTCTGGCGAAAGCCCCTTTGCTCAGTATTAAAATGAAATCGGAACATTGGTCGATACGTTTCAGAAGTGCCTGATCGAAATCTCCGTTCCGAAGGGTATCCAAATCGAAGCTCACCCGATAGCCGTCTTTAGAAAATAAATCATAGAGGTGTTTCGCTGTTTCGTATCCCCCTTTACGTCTGTAACTGATAAAAATATCGTATTTCATGATCCGATCTTAAAGATTTACCACATCAGAATTTCTATTCAAAAATGCAAATAAAATTATTTCCGTCAAAATTAATTATATCTACATCGGTACGCTTTGTTTTATTCCTGGGGTATGTTTACTAAAATTTTTGCCGGAGAGAGAATTCGATGAATTGTTTGGCATAGGGATCGGGTTCACCTTGCCGGTGAATGATATAAAACATCCGGTTGATATTCAGTTCGTCGATATCGATGATTTTTAATTTCCCGGCGGCCACTTCTTCACGGATACTATAAATCGAAAGCAGGGCAAAACAGTTTGAATGAAGTAAATAATGTTTGATTCCTTCCGTACTACCTAAAACGAGCTGACAATTTAGTGTGTTTATGGCTATTCCGGCCTGTGCGAGCTGATTACGGATGACGTGGTAGGTACCGGAACCCTGTTCACGCAAAACGAATGGGAGTTGGGTGAATTGTTCCGGAGAAATGTGTTCCGGGATTTTTGTTTCTGCTCCGGTGACCAATACAATCTCATCCCGGAGAAAAGATATATAATGGAGGTCCGGTTGTGTCGGGGTCCCCTCTATAAAAGCGACATGAAGATTACCTGTTACAATTTCCTGTTCGATCTGTGCCGTATTTCCGCTCATCAAAGAAATAGCCATTTGCGGTGAGGCATTTTTGAATCGGACCAACGTCTCCGGAAGGACATATTGGGATAAAGTGGTACTGGCTCCAATGTGAAGTGTACCTGTAAAAGTATGTTTCATTTTATCGATTCTGAAATTTATTTCCCGTTCCTTCCGAACTAAAATTTCAATTTCCGAGTACAGATACTGTCCGGCTTCGGTGAGCTGCATCCGACCTTCTATCCGGTTGAAGAGGGTAATACCCAGTTCTTTTTCCAATTCTTTTATATTTTTAGAAATTGCTGGCTGGGATAGTAATAACTCTTCAGCTACTTTTGTGGTGTTGGGAGTTTGAGCCAGATGATAAAAAACTTTGTATTTGTGATCGAGCATAGGAATAAAAATTAATAGAAAGCAAAATAATAGAAATTAATTCTTTAAAACAAAGGAATCCGGAACGACGTAAAAATTGATTTAAAATTTAGAGTAAAATAGGGAGAAAAGTGGTAATCGTTAATTTAAATCGTTTTAATTCGAATGATTTGTTTGTTATTAAATGTAAAAACATTAATTTGGAGCCATCAAATTTGAAAATTGGCATAAGGCTTGTGTTATTGATAAAATGATTGTTAAGTCGGTGAAAAACTTGTACTTAGAAAGAATGTCCGAAACTAAAAATGAGATATATGGAAAACAAATTAGATGTCTTAACTAAAAAGCTGTATGAAGAGGGGGTCGATAAGGCGAATCAGGAAGCTGAAAAAATAATCGCTCAAGCAAAGGAAAAAGCAGCAAAATTGATTGCAGAGGCTGAGGAACAGGCAAAGGGAATAAAAGCCGGAGCAGCAACCGAAGTCGAAAATATGAAAAAAAAGGCTGAATCAGAGATGACTTTGAGCGCACGTCAGGCGATTACTGCTTTGAAACAGTCGATCACTTCCCTGATATCCGGTGAAGTGGCAGGAAATATCGCTAAGGCAGGTTTTAAAGACGAAGCATTCGTGCAGGAAATGATTGTCGCTATTCTGAAAAAATGGGACGTAGCTTCCGGAAACCTGAACCTGGAATTGATTTTGTCTGAGGAAGAGAAAGAAAAATTCCAACAGTTTGTGGCGACCAAATACAAAGAATTGTTGGATAAAGGCCTTGAAATAAAAGTAGGAGATCATACGGATGCTTTCGTCATACAACCGAAGGACGGAGGATATCAGGTTGCTTTTTCCGAGAAGTTGTTCGAGACTTTCTTCAATCAGTATATGAGAAGCTTTACCAAGAGCTTGCTCTATAAATAATTTACGATTTAATTTACATGGATTATATTGCTTTTATAGCAGGCTTGCCGGAAATTGACTGGGATGATCGGAAATTGTCTTTGACAGTGGCCGAATTTCGGGAACAATTGAAAGATTATATCAGTGGTAGAGATGAACGGTTGATCGATTTATTCTTTTTACCTAATGATAATGCTCAGGTGTTGCGTTTGTTGAGGAAACAGGAACCCGATGGGGCGTTGTCTACTGTTTATCCGGTGAAATTGCTGGAAGATGAAACACAGGAACCGGATAAAACGATTCCGGCTTACCTGAGGGAATTCATTGCTGATTTTAAGGAAGAGCATTTGCGTTATGATGTTTCGCCCGAGAATGTGTTGAGCTGGATGTATTATGATTATATGATGAAAGCCGACAACCAACTGGTGAAGAGATATGCAGAGTTTTCCATGAATCTGAAAAATCTGGTCACTGCTTTGAATGCCCGGAAATATGGGATGGAAGTGGCAAAAGAGGTGATCGGCAGTAATGAGTTTGCAGTAGCTTTGCGGACATCCAATGCGAAAGATTTCGGTTTGACCCTGGATTATCCTTATGTCGAAAAAGTGATTGCTTTGATGGATAACGATAATTTAGTAGAACGCGAACGGGGACTCGATTTGATTATTTGGCATTTCTTGGATGAAGCGGTGACTTTTGATTATTTTTCTTTGGAAAGAGTCATCAGTTATATGCTTCGTCTGATGATCGTCGAACGGTGGAGCAAGATGAGTTCAGAGTCCGGGCGGAAGGTGTTTATGGAAATGGTCGACCGTTTCCGGAAAAGTTTTCAGTTTGAAGAACAATTTAAATAATTTACGATGAATGAATTACAAAGGATATAGAGAAATCGTCGATTCTTGTAATTCAAAAATCAAAAATAAATAAGGTTTATGGCAAAAACACAAGGAAAAGTCCATAGCATTATTTCTAACCTTGTACTCGTTAAAGTCGAAGGGCCTGTTTCCCAGAATGAGATTTGTTTCATAGAGGAAAACGGGGAACGTTTGATGGCTGAAGTGATAAAGGTGGTGGGAGATCTTGCTTATGTGCAGGTATTTGAGAGCACCCGTGGTTTGAAACCCGGAATGCCTGTTGAATTTCAGAATCACATGTTGGAAGTGAGTCTCGGACCTGGTCTGTTGTCGAAAAACTTCGATGGCTTACAGAATGACCTGGATAAAATGACAGGTGTTTTTTTGAAAAGAGGAGAATATACAAATCCTTTGGAGGACGATAAAAAATGGAGCTTTACGCCGTTGGCCAAAGCCGGGGATAAGGTGAAAGCTGCCGATTGGCTCGGAAATGTGAAGGAAAACTGGCTGGATCATAAGATTATGGTTCCTTTTAAGCTGGAGGGAGAATATACGGTGGTTTCCGTAGTCCCGGCAGGGGAATACACGATTTTGGATACGATTGCCGTATTGAAAGATCGTACCGGGAAAGAAATCAATGTCACGATGGTGCAGAAATGGCCGGTAAAAGTAGCTATCCGGAATTATGTGGATAAACCACGTCCTTTCCGGCAGATGGAAACGGGTGTTCGGGTCATCGATACCATGAACCCGATGCTGGAAGGGGGAACCGGATTTATTCCGGGACCGTTCGGTACGGGAAAGACGGTGTTGCAGCATGCTTTGGCCCGTTTTGCGGATGCAGATGTGATTATCATGGCTGCCTGCGGTGAACGTGCCAATGAGGTGGTGGAAATATTTACCGAATTCCCGGAATTGCAGGACCCGCGGTCAGGACGTTCCCTCTATGAACGTACTACCATTATTGCCAATACGTCGAATATGCCCGTTGCTGCTCGTGAAGCATCTGTGTACACGGCGATGACGATCGGGGAGTATTACCGGGCAATGGGAATGAAAGTGCTGTTATTGGCCGATTCTACTTCTCGTTGGGCGCAAGCTTTGCGTGAGATGTCGAACCGTATGGAGGAACTTCCCGGGCAGGATGCTTTCCCGATGGACTTGTCTGCGATTATCTCCAACTTCTATGCCCGGGCCGGGATGGTATATCTGAATAACGGTAGTACAGGTTCTGTCACGTTTATCGGTACGGTATCGCCTGCCGGTGGTAACCTGAAAGAACCGGTAACCGAATCGACCAAGAAAGTGGCCCGTTGTTTCTACGCATTGTCACAGGCTCGTGCTGACTCCAAACGTTATCCGGCGATCGATACCCTGGAATCTTATTCGAAATATCTGGAATACCCCGAATTTGTCGAATATGCCCGGAAAAATATTTCGGACCGGTGGATAGAAGATGTGAATGAAGCCCGTAATATGCTGGTCAGAGGCCGGGAAACAGCTGAGCAAATCGATATTTTGGGAGATGATGGTGTTCCATTGGATTATCATCTGATATTCTGGAAATCGGAATTGATCGACTTCGTGATCCTGCAACAGGATGCTTTCGATAATATTGACGGATCGACCTCGATGGCGCGTCAGCAATATATGCTGAATATGGTTTTGGATGTTGTACGTTCGGATTTTGACTTCGATTCTTTCGAAGAAGTAAATCCTTACTTCAAACGGATCATCAATGCTTTTAAACAGATGAACTATTCCGAATTTCAGTCCGGCCATTTCAAGAAATTCGAAGCGGAAGTGAAAGATATTATTAATGAAAGAAAAAAATAAGTAATTTATGAGTTACGATAGGACGCCAGGGGAAACAGAGCTGAATATGCGTTGCAATCGTAAATCGTAATTCAAAAATCCAAAATAAATTAAGGTATGAACACTGCTTTTCAAAAGGTATATACCAAAATTACCCAGATTACCAAAGCTACCTGTTCACTGAAAGCTCAGGGGGTCGGAAATGACGAACTGGCGATTGTGAATGGCCGTTTGGCTCAGGTTGTGAAGATTTGGGGGGAAGACATCACGTTGCAGGTATTTTCCGGCACCGAGGGTATTCCGACCAATGCTGAGGTGACTTTTCTGGGAAAAGCTCCTACACTGAAGGTAGGAGAGGATCTGTGCGGACGTTTCTTCAATGCATTCGGAGATCCGATCGATGGCGGGCCTGCTGTAGATGGCGAAGAACGTGAAATCGGGGGACCGTCTGTGAATCCGGTACGCCGTAAACAACCTTCGGAATTGATCGCTACCGGTATTGCAGGTATCGACTTGAATAATACGTTGGTGTCGGGACAGAAGATTCCGTTTTTTGCCGATCCGGATCAACCTTATAATCAGGTGATGGCGAATGTGGCTTTGCGTGCACAAACCGACCGGATTATCCTGGGAGGAATGGGATTGACCAACGACGACTATCTGTATTTCAAAAATTTGTTCGATAATGCCGGTGTACTCGATCGTATCGTCAGTTTTGTCAATACGACCGAAGCTCCTCCTGTCGAACGGTTACTGGTGCCGGATATGGCCTTGACCGCGGCAGAATATTTTGCCGTGGACAAGAACGAAAAAGTGTTGGTATTGCTGACCGATATGACCTTATATGCCGATGCGTTGAGTATTGTGTCGAACCGTATGGACCAGATCCCTTCGAAAGATTCTATGCCCGGTTCATTGTATTCGGATTTGGCTAAAATCTATGAAAAGGCCGTACAGTTCCCGCAGGGGGGATCGATTACCATCATTGCCGTGACGACCTTGTCGGGCGGTGATATTACACATGCTATCCCGGATAATACCGGATATATCACAGAAGGTCAGTTGTTCTTGCGGAAAGATACGGAGATCGGTAAGGTGATTGTCGATCCGTTCCGAAGCTTGTCCCGTCTGAAACAGTTAGTGATCGGTAAGAAAACCCGGAAGGACCATCCTCAGGTAATGAACGCCGCTATCCGTCTGTATGCCGATGCTGCCAATGCACGGACAAAATTGGAAAATGGTTTCGATTTGACCGATTACGATAAACGTACGCTCGATTTCGCCCGGGATTATTCGAATGAATTATTGGCTATCGACGTGAATATCGGTATTACCCAGATGTTGGACACAGCCTGGGCACTGTTCCGGAAATATTTTACCCGTTCGGAACTGGGAATCAAGAAAGAGATCGTGGACGAATTCGGAAATATGGATTAATTTGCGGTTTACGATAATTAAAATAAATCAGTCGGTATGGCAATAAAATTTCAATACAATAAAACTTCCCTGCAGAGTCTTGACAAACAACTCAAGATGAGGGTAAGAGCTTTGCCTACCATCAAAAATAAGGAATCTGCCTTGCGTTCAGAAGTAAAGAAAGCAAAAGAAGTTGCGGATGAGTTTGACGGAAAATTAGACGACACACTCAATGGCATCAGTGATATGCTTCAACTTTATGATGAATATACTCCGGATATTCTTACCGTGAAAGATGTCAATATGTCGGTGAAGAAAATTGCAGGAGTACGTACGCCGGTGTTGGACCAGGTGGAGTATGAAATAAAAGACTTCAGTCTGTTTAATGCACCGGGATGGTTCCTTGACGGGATTCAGCACGTGAAAGAAGTAGTAAATATCGCTCTCGAACGGGAGTTTTATATGCGGAAGATGGAATTACTGGATCGTGCCCGTAAGAAAACGACACAAAAGGTGAATCTGTATGAGAAAGTACAGATCCCCGGATTTCAGGAAGCAATCCGAAAGATTAAGCGATTCCTGGAAGATGAGGAGAACCTTTCCAAGTCGGCACAAAAGATTGTGAAAACCCGTAAAGCGATGGAGGACGAAGCATGATAGTACCAATGAGAAAATTATCCCTGCTGATATTCTATCGGGATTATCAGGCATTTCTCGGGGAACTTCGGGAAAAGGGAGTGGTTCATATCCATGAAAATAAAAAACGATCGGCCGAAGACGAAGAACTGAAACACAAGTTTGCCGTCATTAAGCGGATCGGAGAAATGATCAAACAGCTGTCCAAACGGATTCCTGAAACCAAGGAGACTTTTACGGAATTATTGGAACGTTGGTCACAGGCGATGGAACCGAAAGAAAAGTTGTTTTTTTATCAACAAGTGTTTTATGCGGGAGATCGGTTGAAAGAAGAGTCAGAAGTAACCGAATTGAATTTGCTGACTTTCCTGGAAAACCAGTTCAAACGAATGGAACATATCGATCAACAGATTGCTTCGCTGGAAAAAGAAGGTATGATCTATGAACCTTGGGGAGATTTGCCCGACGAACAGATCGGCGGACTCCAAAGGGCAGGTTGGGATCTGCGGTTTTTCACCGTTCCCGACCGGAAATATTTACCTGAATGGGAAGACAAATACAATGCGTTTGTTATAAACCAGGATAAGGGACAAAAGTATTTTGTTACTGTCCTGCCCCGGGAGGTAGAAGAATATCCCGAAGCCGATGTCGTGTCTTTTCCTCAGATGAGTGCGGAACAAATCCGGCAACAGGTCGCCGGGTTGAAAACCGAAAAAGAAACGGTTGCCGAAAACTTGAAGAAGATCGCGGCTTTTTCGGTGGAATACCTGAAGGATTTGAAAGTACGGATTTGTGAAGATACGGATACTTTAAAAGTGAAGGATGCTGCAATGACTTTACTTGAAGATAAGGTGATTGCTCTGGAAGGTTGGGTGCCGGAAGCTATTGCAGCCGATACGGACCACTGGCTGGCAGATAAAGGAGTTGCTTATGAACTCGAGATTCCGACAGAGCAGGATAATCCTCCTATTCTGCTGAAGAATAACAAGTTTGCCCGTTTGTTTGAATTTATCGGCGAACTGTATTCGCTGCCTAATTATCGGGAAATCGACTTGACACCGTTTTTTGCACCGTTTTTTGTGCTGTTTTTCGGTTTTTGTCTGGGAGATGCCGGATATGGATTGCTGCTGTTGTTGGGTATCACCATTTATAAGTTTAAGGCGAAGCCGGCAATTAAACCGATTCTGTCGTTAGCACAATGGCTGGGTATTTCTACTGTGATCATGGGAATTGTCGGAGGTACTTTCTTCGGTATCCAATTGCTGGATGTACAGGTACCCTGGATGGAGAAGATGAAAGCTTATATGTTGGATTCACAACAGCTGTTCAACCTGGCTTTGATCGTCGGAGCCGTACAAATTATCTTCGGTATGTTCCTGAAAGTGGCTAACCAGTGGAAACAACATGGTTTTGCAGCAGCTCTCTCGACAATCGGATGGCTCGTGTTGATTCTGGGAGAAGGAATCTGTTATTGGTTGTCGACCAAGGGATATGCAATGGATGTTCCGATGTATGTTGTCGGTGCTGTAGCAGGATTACTGATCTTTGTATTCAATAACGTTCGTCGGAATGTATTCATTAATATCGGTGCCGGTTTATGGGATTCTTATAATATGGTCACCGGCCTTTTAGGAGATACACTTTCTTATATCCGTTTGTTTGCCTTGGGAATTTCGAGCGCGGTATTGGGATTGGTGTTCAATGATCTGGCAATGAATATGAGTCCGGATGTGCCGGGAGTAAAACAGTTGGTCATGTTGATCATCCTGTTGTTCGGACATAGTGTGAACTTGTTTATGGCTGGATTGGGTTCCTTTGTACATCCGATGCGTCTGACTTTTGTTGAGTTTTATAAGAATGCAGGTTTTGAAGGAGGCGGTAAGAAATACCGGCCTTATAAGAAAAGAAGTAATTGAAACCTGCTATTATAGATTTATATCCAAAAAAGAATTGAAAAATTATAATTAACAAACAATTAAAAAATAGAAATCATGAATGAGATTATTTTAGCTTATATTGGGGTTGGATTGATGTTAGGACTGTCCGGAATTGGTAGTGCTTATGGCGTAACTATCGGTGGTAATGCTACGATCGGTGCACTGAAGAAGAATGACGAAGCTTTTGGTAACTATATGGTATTGTGTGCACTTCCCGGTACACAGGGACTTTATGGATTCCTGGGCTTTTTCTTGCTGAAGAATGTATTGGTAGCCGGTATTACCTGGTTACAGGCTGCTGCTGTTTTTGGTGCCGGCTTAGGACTTGGATTGGTATGTCTGTTTTCTGCCATCCGTCAGGGCCAGGTATGTGCTAATGGTATCATCGGTATCGGTTCAGGATACGATGTGTTCGGTAAAACTTTGATTTTGGCCGTATTCCCTGAGTTGTATGCTATTGTTGCTGTTGCTGCAACTTTCATGATCAGTACGATGATCTAAGTATAAATATAGTTTTAGAATTCGAAGGTTGTCCCCTTCGAAAAGTGCATCTTAAAGTTCTGAAAAGAAGTTTAGGAGGTATTTTTCGAAGGGGATTGTTTTTTCGTTTCAATATTACGAAACGCTCCTTTAAACTTCTGAAAAAATTTGCTATTTCGGTTTTCAAATTCTTCATCGGTTCTAAAGATTGCTCTGATAGGAGATTTTATGATAGAGTAGAATATGTAAATCATTGATTGTAAGTTGAATTAATGTGGTCCTGAGATTTACTCTGCATTTGGGGGAACTTAAAAACGTTTCACTTTGGATAGTATGAACTGTTTCGGTTCGTTCGATGGTGTATTTGAGGTTTAAAAGTAAAACTTGAGGTAGAGTTTGAATCTCTGCTCCTTATTTTATAAGTGTTGATTGTTAGGCTTTTATGTAAAATATTCATTTTTTTCTAAAAAAAGTTGATAAAAAATTTGGAGATGGGGTATAAATTGTTCTATCTTTGCAGCCGCAATCAGGGAATGAGGGGTTAAACCAATAGCGCAGGTGAGTGGTGGTGAAGGGTTGGTTTCCAGAGTTTTGGGTTGCGCAGAGTTCTTCAGAATATTGCCCTGGTCGGGGTTTGAAAAAAACTTCAAAAATTTCTTTTGAAAAGTTTGGAGTTGATGAAAAAGTCCTTACCTTTGCAGCCGCTTTCTGAAACGAAGCGGAGGTTCTGAAACATTTTGACGGATGTGTTTTTCATCTTTTTCGGATGAATCCTGCAGAAGCTTTCTTCTACGGCGGTTCCGAAAAAAAAGTTTGAAAAAAAGTGCGGAAAGATTTGGAGGGAATGATTAAAAGTATTTATCTTTGCATCCGCTTTCGCCTCATGAGTGGGGCGGGTAAAAGAGAAGCAAAAGAGTTCTTAAAGATATTGAAAGGTTTGAAACAAACAGCAAGTGCGAGTCCGAGAATAAATTCGACGGATATAATGACTGAGCGAAAGAGATAATTTTTAAAGTTTTTATTACTATGAAGAGTTTGATCCTGGCTCAGGATGA